>CATLEQ010000115.1 GCA_949915905.1 uncultured Lachnospiraceae bacterium
GTCATGCATCTTTTCCAATTGGTACTATCACTATTCAAGAAACAAAAGCCCCGACTGGATATAAACTTGACAGTACTTTGTATGTTGGACATATTACAGAAGCAGATACTGCTTATGGTGCCCACATGCAAATTGAAGGTGCAATAAACGGCAACATTATCCAGTCTGAACAAGATGCCACTTCAACAATTACGCATTATGAGGATTCAACCATTCTTGGTGGCTTGGAACTTACTAAGTTTGATGCAAACACCGAGCTTGCCAGCCCCGAGGGTGACGCGACTCTTGCAGGTGCCGAGTTTACTATCTATAATATGAGCGTGAATCCGGTTAAGAAGTTGGATGGTACTGGTGTTGCAGCTAACGGTGAAGTTGTTGGTGTAATTACTACAAATGAGAACGGCTATGCTTCTACTGGTGCAAGCAAGTTGCCTTATGGTGATTATAAGGTAGCTGAAACAAAAGCCCCGAATGGGTATTTACTTAATCCGTTTGAAGCGTCATTTTCCATCAGTACGGATGGTCAGATGGTTACTTTGAATACCATTAATACTGGTAGTAAGGATATGCCTATTATGGGCGATGTACAAGTTGAAAAAGTCGACAAGGAATTGTCTGCCTGGAATAAGCTTGTAAATATTGTTAAGTGTTTATATGTTGTTGTGGCCGGACGCTCACCCCGACAACCCGCCGCCCTATTAGGTACACCGTTGCTCGGGGTGTCCTTACGGAACGCTGTTTCGCTGATGCGGATGAACAAGAAAAAAGGGCGATGGATTTTCGCCCTATGGTTCTACGTCGTCTCAATTAATTTCTGTCCCTTTACCTTGTTCTTTCTTATTTCTTCCTCAAGCCTTGCGATTTCTTGTCTTAATTCTTCCCGTGTCATTCGCTTCACTTCCTCTGGAATGATAACTCTATCGTCCAAGAAATACGGTTTCAAATCACTCATGGTAACACCTCCCAAAAATCCAGTAGTTCCATCAATCCAGTGCATGTCTTCTATTTTTGTACCGCTCCGATGGTTTAACATTTCTTTAGCCTTTGTATACAAAATACGATTTATATTAGCATTTTTCGTTAATGTTAATTTTGAAGTTAAAAAAGGGCGATGGATTCCCGCCCTATGGTTCTACGCCGTCTTAATTAATTTCTGTCCCTTTACCTTGTTCTTTCTTACTCCTTCCTCAAGCCTTGCGATTTCTTCATTCAATTCCTCTCGTGTCATTCTCTTCACTTCTTCTGGAATGATAACTCTATCGTCCTCAAAATATTCTTTCATGGTAACACCCTCCAAAAATCCAGTAATTCCATCAATCTAGTACATGTCTTCTATTTTTGTACCGCTCCGATGGTTCAACATTTCTTTAGCCTTTGTATACAAAATACGATTTATATTAGCGTTTTTCGTCAATGATAATTTTGAAGTTAAAAAAGGGCGATGGATTTTCGCCCTGATTTTTAAACGTCGTTTTTCACTTTCAATTTCTTTATCTCTTCAAGAGACAAGCCGGAAATGTTAACAACCTCTTCTAAAGCATATTTCTTGGCTTTTAACATACGAAGTGCCACATCTGCCCGCTCTTCTTTTCGCATGTCCTCCATGACCTTGCACACCTCGCTCACCCCTTTCGGATTTTCCTTCAAATACTTCGTGCGCTCTGCCATCAGCGCGTAGTTCATATCATCTGCATTGGTACAGTTGAAATCATGCATCAGTCTTCCAATGTCAGAATCTCCCCGATACTCGCCGTTCACATAGAGAATATGTTCTCCGTCTTCAAATGGTTTGCCCGTTAAAAGATTCATCCGTTCAATCGGATAAACTGGCTTGCCCATGCCGAAAAAGTCCTTTTCAACGATGAAAATCGTGTAAGTATCCGGCAGTTCGCTGAATTCCTGCCCGGCATTCAGATTTTCCACGTCCATTACGCTAGAATGGTATCTGGCTCGATGCGGTTCTGCCCCTTTGTCAGCCCGTTGAATTTCCATGTCGTACTTTTTTCCGGCGGTGTCCGTTCCATAGGCATCCAGACAGATAGAACGTGCCCCGGCCAGTCGTTTCAAGTCTTTTTGTGTTTGGCAGTCCGTGATAACCAAGTCGGGCTTGCCGGTGATGATGCGAAGCACCAATTCTACCAACGGGATGTTATCCTTGAAAAGGCAACGCATAAAATCATCGTCTATCGGACGGAAGCCGCGCAGACGTTGTAAATCTTCTAAATGCTTTCGCTCGTTTGCTTCTGTTGCCACTTAAAGCATCACCCACTTTCTCCAATCAGTCGATTATAAATTTTATCTACGCCTATATTATCATAATTATTTTTGTTTTGCAAGGTACTGGATTACACTTCGGTCAACGTGATGGGTGGCGATGAAAAAGTTGTACAAAAGTTGTACAAATGGAATCAGAGGTGGCGCAAACCCCCTTTCTATAAGGCTTTGCGGCATATCCCAGAAGTTCGATTCCGGTCTGCGGCATTGAAGCTAAACACTAGGTACCGTGACTTGGGCGGTCTCTAGTGTTTTTTCTTTTTTTAAACAAACAAGGGGCAGAAAAGGGGCAACAACATAATAAATCAAGGCAGATTGTGGATTCACCCGACGCTCTGCCTTGATGGGGAATAAGCGGATTCAGATTTCAGCGTGTTGCTTGCGTTCTAAAAGCTTCTTGAGCCTGCGGATTTCTTCGTCCTTTTGATTTAGTTTTTCATTTTGCGAATCGATGGTGCCTTTCTGCGAATCGATGGTGTTTTTCTGCGAGTTAATCGTGTCCTGCATCCCGTCAATCGTGCCTTGCATCCCGTCAATCGTGCCCTGCATCCCGTCAATCTCGCCCTTCATCCCGTCAATCTTGTCTTGCATTTCGTCAATCATCAGTTGGACGGTGTTTCTGTCCAATATTCTTAGTTCCTCTGAAAATATACCCATAATTCTCTCCACATTTTTACAAATCGCATAGACTTCCTCATATAAGGGCGTGAATTCTGGATGTTGTTGAATCAGTTTCACAATCCATTCCGGGTCATCCACGCTCAAAAAGGTCAGCCACACGTCCAACGGGGTTTCCATGCCCCTATTGTATAGCTTTTGGCGGAAGATGTCCAGAGGGATGAAGATATATTCCTGTAAAAGGTCGATTTTTAATTTGGTGTCCACCGTCGTTCGTGCGTGGTGGATGTAATCGTCGGGTACCTCATGAAACTCTCTCGTGCTTGTCTCAAACAGGACGATGGTATAAACTTTTTTGATGTCCTTGTAGCTAAATGCCTTTCCTTTTTCTCCGCGAACACGTTTGTACTGCCGGAGAAGCAAATCGGCGGAATAACAAGCGGAACGCTGGCCGGGAAATTTGTATCCGATTCTTTGGCATTCGACATTCGCCAGGCTGCCGTCCTCCAACTCCACCAGAATGTCCATGAGAAGCAGGGAACTCTCGTCCGCGAGCCGGGTGTTGTCAGTGGGCAGAACATTCCTGACCCTTACTTTTTGTTTCAACAAAAGGGATAGAAGTGTTTCCAAGCGTTCCGGCTTGGCTTCTGGGTCAAAAATCTCCTTAAAGAAAGCGTCATATAGGATTTTGACACCTTTCATCCCGCTTGTAAAATCCAAAAACTCTTGTTGCTGCTCTTTCGTCCAGCCGTTAAATAGACTGTTTAGTTGTTGCTTCTGCCGAATTTCTTGTAAAATTTCAGCCTTTGTTTGAATCATAGGAAAATACCTTTTTAGTCCTCTTGCCATACGCGAAGCCTCCTTCTTCTTGTGTTTTTTAAGTTGCATGAGTCATATCACTGTACTTCTTGTCATTGTCGGATACAGCTTCGAGTAGAAGCACCGAAAATGAGAGCCTTTCGGCGAGAATGGAAAGCAGCAGATTGCCGTTTTCGGATACCGTGTACCTGATATAGGAACATCATAACATAAGTATTTTGAGGAATGCAATAGTGAAAATCTCGATTGCGATTTTTTGTGAACTTTGTATAAATATCATGGTTGATTATGCATTTATGCGGGTCTATGACAGCGGTACATTTCATACAATCCCTTGTAAAATCAAGAATATCACGCTCTATTTTATCGGTTGGCAAAATGCACATATACATTTTCCCGGCCAATCAATGCTCCGATTGACCGGGAAATATGTATCTTTCCGACAAACATACCGTCCACTAACGACTTAAAAGTTGCTTTCATCCCGCAAGCCGTTGCTTAAAAGTCACACTACAGTACCAATGACGGTGCGGAATACACTCTTCCGGCCAATTCATTGTCCAACATGTAAAGTGCCCTTGCGTCGGAGCCAAACAATTCGAACTTCTTAATCATGTCCTCCGCGTTTGTCTCCTCCTCTCCCTGCTCTTTGACAAACCAATCCAAAAACTGCATGGTTCTATAGTCCTTCGCCTCATGTGCGGCTCCATAAATGTTATGAATCAAGCTTGTCACATACTGCTCATGTTCGTATCCGGCCTCGAGGGGATCAGCGTAACCTTTCAGATCCTTGTCCGGCTTGGCAATCGCGCCCAGGGTCACCTTGCATCCATTGTTCTGCAAATACTTCAAAAACAGCATCGCATGGTCACGCTCCTCCTGCGCCTGCACGGTATACCAATTGGCAAATCCCTTCAGCCCCTGCTCCTCGTAATATACCGCGAAATCCAAATATAAATATGCCGAATAAAGCTCCTTATTGATTTGGTCGTTTAGCAATTCTGCCACTTTCGTATTTAACATTATGTATGTTCCTCCTTATAAATTTTTATCCCCATCATTATATCGCCATCTTAACATAATTGCAATTGCTAACTTTCTATTTTTTATTACGCCTTATTCATAGGGTTTATGTGCATCCTCCGAGCCAGTCAGCATAGTAACGGCTCGGGACTGAACGATAACTATTCATACCGTTCAATCGAAGCAATCAATTCGTCCGCCTGCGCCGCCTGTTCCGGCAAATAAGTAAGTGTAATCAACGCGATGCGGCCATCCTTTATCCTCATATACATGTCAATGTTCGCGCTCATTCCTTGTACCGAAGTCGTAAGCGGTTGTTTGACATAGGTCTCGCCCGCGATCTCCACCTCCGACGTGTCGCCAAACACCATTTCCGTTCCCCCTGCAACGCTGTTCTCCATCCCGCTTCTTGCAAGCGTGACATACTGTTCCACCGTCATGTTGGACAACGGAAGTTTCTCCACCGCAATGCTGATATTCATTCTGGCGGCACTGCCATCCAGGCAGACCGCGGCCATCTCCGGGACAACTGCCGCCGCTGCCGCGTCGTATTTTTCCTGGGCTTCCTCCGTCATAATCAGATCCGCCCCCGTTTCCCTTGCCTGCTCGAATTCCTCTTGTGTCGCCATCACATAATCATCCGAAAGATTCAGCTTGATGCCGAGCCATTTACTCTCGTAATAGTTTCCGTTTACGGTACCCCTCTCATATTCTTCCGCCGTTTGCTCCCCGTCTTGTTTCTGAGCCAGATTTTGTTCTTCGCCCTGTCCTTCTTGTTTCTCGTCTTGCTCCTCTTCTTCCTCCCCGGACTCTTGCCGTTCTTTCCTATCCTCTACTTTCGCCGTCTCGGGCCGCATGCCTTGGGGCTTGCCGCCGGAACACGCCGTCAGTCCAAATATCATCGCGGCAAGCAACAACCACAAAACCTTTTTCATCTTTTTCATTCAGCATTCATCCTCCCTTAGTTCATTCACTCATTGCAAAACCGAATCGCCTGCTTTTTTCGCCACTTCACATGGCGACCGGCTTTCGACAAAGCAATGGGCTTTTCTTTTATTATATCGCTACATACGGACGATTGCAATTCCATTTCTTTCACAAACCAATTGCAGTCCCCCCTCTAATTGTGATATAGTAAGGTTGACAATTTTTTAGAAAAGGCAGGTAATAATCTATGTGGGCTTATAATGAAACATTTTACCAAATATACCCGATTGGCTTTTGCGGCGCGCCCGTGCACAACGACGGCGTGTGCGTCCCCCGCATCAAAAAAATCGGGGAATGGGCGGGCTATCTGGAGGAACTGGGCATCGGTTCCATCATTTTAAATCCGATTTTCGAGTCGGACAACCACGGCTATGACACCCGTGACTTCAAAAACATCGACTGCCGCCTGGGCACGAACGAGGATTTCAAGGCGGTCTGCAAGGAATTGCACGCGCATCATGTAAAAATCATGCTGGACGGCGTGTTCAACCATGTGGGACGCGGCTTCTGGGCATTCCAGGACGTGCAGGAGAAAAAATGGGACTCCCCTTACAAGGACTGGTTCAAAATCAGCTTCGACGGCAACAGTTGTTACAACGACGGCTTCTGGTACGAGGGCTGGGAAGGGCATTTCGAACTGGTCAAGTTAAATTTGCAGAATCCAGCGGTCGTCGACTATTTGTTGGATTGCGTCAAGTTCTGGATTGAAGAATTCGGCATCGACGGGCTTCGCCTGGACGTGGCCTACAGCCTTGATCATAATTTCATGCGCCGCCTGCGCTCCTTCTGCGACGACTTCAAGCCCGGATTCGCGCTGATTGGCGAAGTATTGTTCGGAGATTACAACTTGATTGTCAATGACGGCATGCTCCACAGCTGTACCAATTATGAGTGCTACAAGGGAATTTTCTCCAGCTTCAACAGCATGAACCTATTTGAAATCGCACATTCCCTGAACCGCCAGTATGGTCCGGAGCAGTGGTGCATTTACCGCGGCAAGCATTTGATGAACTTTGTCGACAACCACGACGTAACACGGATTGCCAGCATTTTGACAAATAAAAGCCACCTCCCGCTGGCATACGGCGTTCTCTTCGGCATGCCGGGCATCCCCTGCCTTTACTACGGCAGCGAGTGGGGCGAGGAGGGCGTGAAGGCTCCGGACAACGACTACGCGCTGCGTCCTTGCTTTGACGAGCCGAAGCCGAACGACCTGACGACATTTATCGAAAAATTGATTGCCGTGCGGCGGGAAAGCGACGCGCTGTGCAACGGCGGCTACCACAACGTGGTCATCACCAACCACCAGCTCATTTTCGAACGCAAGAGCGACAAGGAACGGGTGCTGGTGGCAATCAACGCTTCCGACGCGCCTTTCACGGCATACAACGGGGAATTGCAGGGAGAATTCGTGGAGTCGATTAGCGGGGACGAAACGGAATGCAACATGAACGGGCAGTTGGAGCTTCCGCCATATAGCGTGGCATATTGGAAGGCGGTATAGGTAGAATTCATTCGCCCAGGCTATTCGTGACACCGTTCACCACGTTCTGCGGCCTTCCCGCCAGGAATGCCCGAATATTTTCCGCCGTGACGTTCATGATACGTTCACGGCTTTCTTTTGGTGCCCAGGAAATGTGCGGCGTGATGATGCAATTTTTCGCGTTCAGCAACGGATTGTCCGCCCGAATCAGCTCCGTGGATACCACGTCCAACCCGGCCGCCGCCATTTTCCCGCTGTTTAATGCGTCCGCCACGTCCTGCTCGACAAGCAGCTGCCCCCGCGCGTTATTTAACAATATCACGCCGTCCCTCATCCTGGAAATGCTTTCCTTGTTAATCATTCCCGTATTTTCCGGGGTCAGGTTGCAGTGCAGGCTAATCACGTCCGACTCCGCAAGCAACGTGTCAAGCCCGACGTATTCGCCAATCTCCCGCCCGCTCTCACAAGGATGCGGCGAATAGGCCAGCACCCGCATTCCAAGTGCCCGGGCGATCTTTCCTTCCGCCTGCCCAATCCGGCCGAACCCGATAATGCCCATCGTCTTGCCTTCCAACTCTATCAATGGGTAATCCCAATAACACCAGTCCGTATTTGCCGCCCATTTCCCCGCATGCACCGTCTCATCGTGGTGCCCGATATGATGGCAGATTTCCAACAACAAGGCAATGGAAAACTGGCTGACACAGGCCGTGCCATACGCGGGCACATTGACCACGGGAATCCCTTTTTCGGCCGCATACTGATAATCGACCACGTTGTAACCGGTGGCCAATACCGCGATTAATTTTAAATCAGGACAGACATCCAGCGTTTGCTTCGACAACGGGGTCTTGTTCGTCACGGCAATTTGTGCCCCCGCAAGCCGACTTGCAATCAATGGGCTTTCCTCATAGGCGGTTCGATCATGCACCGTCAAATCGCCAAATTCCTTCAGGGAATCCCAACTCAAATCACCCGGATTCTCCGTGAATCCATCCAAAACAACTATCTTCATTTCAACCTCCTTCCATGAACCAACACAAACTCCCCACCTTCCACGCCGCACACGGCATGCCTCCATACGCAGTGTCTCGCGGCTCAGCAAAACATCCCATACCCGAGCCGGCGGGAAAGTTCGTCCGTAATCCTGCGGAATTCATCCAGCCTCGGTTCAATCAACTCGTCCGTCAGTCGGCTGTACGGCCCCGTCACGCTCATGCCCGCCACGATTTTTCCCGTGGAATCGTAAATCGGAAAGGCAACGCAGCGCGCTCCCATTTCCCGCTCCTGATTGTCATAGGCGTACCCCTGCCTCCTGACAAGCTCCAGTTCCTTTCGCAAGTCGCCTTTTTCCGTAATCGTGTACTTTGTATGCCGCACCAGCTCCTCGTCCTCGAAATATTGCTCAAGCTCTTCCGGCGAATATGCCGCCAAAAACAGCTTCCCTATGCCGTTGCAATACATCTGGGCCGCATTTCCCACGGCCTGCACCGCCATCAGCGACTGGTTTTTCACCCGCAGCACTTCCACGTAAACGGCCTTCCTGTTTTCCTCAATCGCCAGACAGACCGACTCCCCGAACAAGTCGGAAAGCCGTTCCATGTAAGGACGGGCAATCCGCCGCAGGCCTTCTTCGCGATGCATGCGGTTTGCCAACGCGCAAATTTTAAACGTCGGCATGTACTGTGCCGTCTCCTCGTCCTGGCGCACGTACCCGCAGCTAATCAACGTGTTCACGAAACGAAGCGTCGTGCTCGAATTCATTCCCACCGCCTTCGCGATGTCCTGCAGCTTCTGCGCGCCGTCGGCAGAAACCAAGTGTTCCAGCACGCGCAACAGCTTTTCCCCCGACTGGTTACCCTGCGTCTTACGTTCGTTCATCTTCCAATCCCCCGCCTTGTCATCATAGTTACCACATGGCTACTATTTACAGTTACTTCTTGCTATTATACACCACAATAAAAGGGGAAACAATCATTTCTATATTTCCAATATCACCTTTTGCGCCAGCAGTTCCTCCCGAAGCCGCCCGTAAGGAAGCTTACGCGACCCGCAATCCGCCCTTGCACACAACGCCGCCGCGACTCCCGCGCCCTGCCCCATGATCATGCAACCCACCGTGTTACGGGTGGACATGTGCGCTTCAATATCCTCGGTCACGCACCGTCCCGCCATGTATAGGTTGTCACACCCCTGCGGCAGCAACATGCGGTACGGCATGCCATAAAATCCCGGTTCGGAAATCTCACATTCCTTTCGCTTTGGGGACAAATCATGGAACCCGTACAAGCCGACCTCGTCCTCGAACCGTTTCGCCGCCGAAATTTCCTCCTGCGCAATCATTTTGTCACACATGGTAATCCGGCTGGCGCGCACGCCCATCTGGGTAGAGGCCCAGGAAAGATATGAGTTTTCACAACCCGGCACGCATTTTTTCATGGCATTGGCAAATTCCATGGCCATGACGCGCGACTCCATCTCCGCCCTGCTCAGGCTTTCCGCGTCACAGACGTTGCAGTCGGCACCCTTGGAATTATTGATGTATGTCAATTCCCCGTCATGGATGGATTGCATGGAGGTGAAGAAATTGATGTCCAGGTCGGCGAACGCGGCGTACTTCTCCTTGTCCTTCGCATGGGAAAATGCAAAGCGGCGGGACACAAGG
>CATLEQ010000116.1 GCA_949915905.1 uncultured Lachnospiraceae bacterium
TTCTATTTTGCACTGATATACCCTTTCGCCGTCAACGCCTCCGCGCACAATACGGCACCGCCGGCCGCACCGCGCACGGTGTTGTGGGACAAGCCGATGAACTTGTAGTCAAACATGCTATCCTCGCGCAACCGGCCTATGGATACGCCCATGCCATTTTCATAATCCACGTCCATGGACACCTGCGGACGATTGTCCTCCTCCAAATACTGGATAAACTGCTTCGGCGCGCTCGGCAGGTTCGCCTCCTGTGGAAATCCCTTGAAGTTCACCAGCTTTTCAATCAACTCTTCCTTTGTCGGCTTCTTTTCAAAATTGATAAACACGGCGGCCGTATGTCCGTTCAACACCGGAACCCGCACGCACTGGCAAGTAATCTTCGGCAACGCGGCCTTGACAATCTGCCCGTTTTCCACCTTGCCAAGCACGCGAAGCGGCTCCTGCTCGCTCTTCTCTTCCTCGCCGCCGATGTATGGGATAATGTTTCCCACCATCTCCGGCCAATCCTTAAACGTCTTTCCGGCACCGGAAATCGCCTGATAGGTCGTCGCCACGACTTCCTTCGGGCCAAACTCCTTCCAGGCCGCCAGACACGGCGCGTAGCTTTGAATCGAGCAATTCGGCTTCACGGCAATAAAGCCGCGGGTCGTGCCTAAACGCTTCCTCTGATCCGCAATCACGTCAAAATGCTCCGCGTTAATCTCCGGCACCACCATCGGCACGTCCGGTGTCCAGCGGTGCGCGCTGTTATTTGACACGACCGGGGTCTCGGTCTTCGCGTATTCCTCCTCGATGGCCTTGATTTCCTCCTTGGACATGTCCACGGCGCTGAACACGAAATCCACGGTGGAAGCCACCTTCTCCACCTCGTTTACGTTCATCACCATCAATTTCCCGACGGCCTCCGGCATCGGGGTGTCCATCTTCCAACGCCCCTCCACCGCCTCCGCGTAAGTTTTTCCCGCGCTCCGCGGGCTCGCCGCCACGGTCACCACCTCGAACCATGGATGGTTTTCCAACAAAGCGATAAACCTCTGTCCGACCATTCCGGTCGCTCCCAAAATACCAACCTTCAATTTCTTATCCATTTTCCGTTTCTCCTTCCTTGCATGCATTTCTCCCTTAGCCATTTTCCAATCGGAAATGCCCTTCCATCCTTCTACTTTTCTCTCTTTTTATCTTTTTCATTCGCCTGACAAGTATGCCTCTTCCAATGCGATCACCTTCTCCATCGCCGCCTTGCCCGGTGCGCCGATGGTATTTCTCATCTCCACGCAGGTCTTCATGCTGATGGCCTCATATATGTCCGCTTCAAACACCGGGGAAATCTCCCTAAACTCCTCCAGGCTCATGTCGTCTAAGGCAATCCCCTTTTCGATGCAATACAACACCAGCCTTCCGACGATTCCATGCGCGTCCCGAAACGGCACGCCGTGCTTCACCAGGTAATCGGCGGCATCCGTCGCGTTGGTAAATCCATGCTTCGCACTGGCTTCCATCTGTTCCTTTCGAAACTTCATCGTCCGCAACATGCCGGTAAATAACACGACACACCCCTTCGTGGTGTCAATCGCGTCAAAGACGACCTCCTTGTCCTCCTGCATATCCTTGTTGTATGCCAGGGGGATGCCCTTCATCGTCGTAAGGAGCGACACCAGCGCCCCGTACACCCGTCCCGTCTTTCCGCGCACGAGCTCCGCGATGTCCGGGTTCTTCTTCTGCGGCATGATACTGCTGCCGGTGCTGTACGCGTCGTCGATTTCCACGAACTTGTACTCATTGGAATTCCAAAGAATCACTTCCTCCGAAAAACGGCTCAAGTGCATCATCACCGTGGACATCGCTGATAAAAACTCAATCAGATAATCCCTGTCCGCCACCGAGTCGATGCTGTTGAGCGTCGGCCCGTCAAATCCAAGGAGGCTCGCCGTATATTCCCGGTCAAGCGGATACGTCGTCCCGGCCAATGCCCCCGCCCCCAGCGGACATAAATTCATTCTATGGTAAATGTCATGCATCCTTCCCCGGTCGCGCTTGAACATTTCAAAGTACGCGCCAAGGTGATGCGACAACGTAATCGGCTGTGCCTTCTGCAGATGCGTGAATCCCGGCATGTACGTCTCGACATGCTCCTTCATCAGTCCAAGCAGCACGTCCAAAAGTTCCTTCAAAAGCAGGTCGAGTTCCGTCAACTCGTCCCGTATATATAGCTTCATGTCCAACGCGACCTGGTCGTTACGGCTGCGCCCCGTGTGAAGCTTCTTCCCGGCCTCGCCGATCCGCTCGGTCAAGACGGCCTCCACGAAGCTGTGGATATCCTCATATTCAGACGTGATTTCAAGACGGCCGCTCTCCAAGTCTGCCAAAATCCCCTCAAGCCCTTCGATAATCCGCGTCTTTTCCTCCTCCGTCAGGATTTTCCTCGCCGCCAGCATCGTCACATGCGCGATGCTGCCGCGGATGTCCTGCCGGTACAGTCTCTTGTCAAATAGGATGGAGGCATTAAAATCATATACCAGTTGGTCGGTTTCCTTCGTAAACCGGCCGCCCCATAGCTGTGCCATGTGTGATTCACCCTTTCTTTCGAAACTTGCTTTAGCCTTTATCGGTGCAGACAAGTCAAATGTGAAGATTTATTTCTTAACAGTTCCTTAGTTTATCACAGTACATGGCCGCTTGTAAATATCGAAGTGAAAATTTTTGACAACTTATATCAGATGCGCCATGATGAAAAAATGGGCTGTCGGAAAACATCCATTTCCAACAGCCCTTTATTTACCAACCCTATTGTCAAGCGGATATTCGCAATCCGCTTCGCGGCTTGCCCATAACCTCATTGCCGCTTCGCGGCATTTTAGTGGGAGCTTGCGCTCCCACTGAAACAAAAAAGTCCGGCCCCCGCTTTAAAAAGCGGGGGACTTCCCTGATAAGGTTAAAAACTACAAGCACTTCAAATCCTGCCATCAAATACCACTGCCTGATAAGGAGCGAGCAGCAATTTGCCGTCCTTTGCACATAGCGTCTTATGGTTATTCAGCAAGACCTTCGCTTTCGTCCCCTGAATCTCTTGCGGATCTTTCTTAAAGTTTACCACTATCGTGACAACTCGCCCGTCCCATTCTCTCTCATATGCGAATACGGCCGGAACCTCCTCTAGGAGCTGCCGAACCCGGCCTTCCGCAAAAACATCCTCATAAACGTCTTCATGATGGAGCGCCGTCAGTTTTTTGTAATAGGAAAGCAAGGAATCGGAACGCGTTTTTTGCTCCTCCACGTTAATCGCCTTATAATTCTCGTTTACCTTAATCCATGGATGCCCTTTCGTAAACCCGGCGTTTTCCCCGGAGTTCCACTGCATCGGCGTTCTGGAATTATCCCGTCCCAGTTCGCTGAAGTACTCCAAAACTTCCTGCGGATCCTGCCGCCGCTCGATTGCCTCCTTATACTTTCCCTTCGCCCTCACGTCCTCCATCTCGTCAATACCGTTCCAAACGGCATTCGTCATGCCGATTTCCTGCCCTTCATAGATGAACGGCGTTCCGCGAAGGAAAAAATATATCGTCGCCAATGCGGAAGCACTTTCGAAACAAATATTCTCTTTTTCCAAATACTTGTTCACGCACCGGGACTGGTCATGATTCTCAAGAAAAACGGCGCTCCATCCCGCCTCGCTTACAAACCTCTGGCTGTCAAAAATTCTCTTCTTCAGCCTTTCGACGGCCTCTATGGAAGATTTGTCCGCCTCACTCTCCATATTTTCCCACGTGAAATCAAAAATCATGGAAAAATATCCGTCCTCCCCGGCATATTCCCGAAAGGTTTCATTTCCCACGCCCGGAGCCTCGGCGACGGTCATGCAATCATGTTTGTCAAAACATTTTTCCTTCATCTCCGTGAGAAATTCCCCGATTCCGGGATAATCCGTCAGATTTTCAATCGGATACCGAAAACCGTCCTCCGTCGCCCTGGATTTGAAGCTCAAATCCTTTTTGATGAAAGTAATCGCGTCCACCCGAAAACCGGCAACGCCCTTGTCAAGCCACCAGTTTATCATCTCGTAAATTTTTTCCCGGAGCTTTGGGTTTTCCCAATTCAAATCCGGCTGTTTTTTTGAAAACGTATGGTAATACCAACGTCCGTCCGAAAGCCGCGTCCAGACGGAACCGCCAAAATTGGAGCACCAGTTATTCGGCTCTTCCTCATCCGCCGTCTTTTTAAAGTAAAAGTATCCGGCCTCCTCACAATCGGGATCCGCCACGGCCTTCTTAAACCACGCATGCTCATCGGAACAATGGTTCACCACCAGGTCAAGGATGATTTTCATGCCCCTTTTCCCCGCCTCGCACAAAAGCCGCTCCATGTCCGCGTTACTGCCAAACATCGGATCCACTCTATAATAATCCGAAATGTCATAGCCATTGTCCTCCATCGGGGAACAATATATCGGGCATATCCACAAGACATCCACTCCCAGTTCTTTTAAATAGTCCAACTTTTCCGTTATTCCATTCAAATCCCCGATTCCGTCCCCGTCACTATCGTAAAAACTCTTCGGGTAAATTTGATAAACGACCACCCTCTTCCACCATTTTGCCAACATAAATCTTCCACTCCCATCTTGTCATACTTACTTAATTGCCCCGTCCGTAATACCCTTTACGATGTATTTCTGACAGAACAGATAGAAAATAATAATTGGAATAATGCACATAATCAATCCCGATGATGCCAAATCCCACCGCTTTGCAAACTGTCCGAAAAATAGATACGTCTTCAACGGAAGCGTCTGCCAGCCCGGCTTGTTAATAATCAATGACGGGAGAAGGTAATCGTTCCAGATCCACATCACGTTCAACACCGCCACGGTAACCAGGATCGTCTTCATCAACGGCACGACGATCAGGAAAAACAATCGGAATGAACCACAGCCGTCAATCGTGGCCGCCTCCTCAAGCTCCACCGGAATATTTTTTATGAAGCCATGGAACATGACAATCGCCATGCTCGTTCCAAATCCCATGTACATAAATATAAGCCCCGGTGGATTCATGATTCCAATCCTGCTCGCAAATCCGACCAGCGGGAGCATGACGCACTGAAACGGAATCAGCATGGATGCCGCAAATAAAAGGAATATCACCTTGCTCGTCTTTGTCTTATAGCGAACCAGAACCCATGCGGCCATTGCCGAAATCAACAAAATCAGAGCCGTTGCAACCACCGTGATAATCAGCGAATTCATAAAGGAGCGAAGATATTCCAACGCTTCAAACGCATTCGGGTAATTTTCCATTGTAAAGGTCGTGGCATTCGGAAATCCAATCACGTCCGTAAAGATTCCCTTTGTATTTTTAAAGGAATTCAGTACCAAAATATAAATCGGGAACAGGAAAATACACCCGAGGACAATTCCGACGACCGTGTATGCCACCTTTCTCCCTCTTTTTGAATGCTGCCTTTTTTCTTCCATTACATCTCAACCTCCCTCCGCTTTGTAATCACGAGCTGCGTCACCCCGATTGCCGCCACGATAATCATGAATACGATTGCTTTCGCCTGGGCAAATCCAAATTCATTCGCACCGAATGCCGAATTATAAATATTAAGTGCCAGCATCTCCGTCGACTTATACGGCCCTCCCTGTGTCAAGGCCAGATTCTGGTCAAACATCTTAAAGGAGTTGGAAATGGACAAGAAAAGACCGATTGTAAATGCCGGCATCATGAGCGGAAGTATAATGTTCTTGAGCATCTGCCACCCGCTGGCCCCGTCAATGCTCGCCGCCTCCTTGACGGACTCTGGAATCTGTTGTATCTGGGCGATGTACACGATCATCATGTATCCCGAAAGCTGCCACACCGTCAAAATCAAAAGGCCGATAAATCCCGTCTGCGGGTCGGCAAGCCATCCACTAAAGATTTTCAAGCCGGTGGCCTTTGAAATCGCTTCAAAGATGGAAACAAAAATGAACTGCCACGTAAATCCAAGCAAAAGTCCCCCGATTAAGTTCGGCATGAAGAAAACGCCCCTTAAAAGTGTCGCCCCGCGAAACTTCTGCGTCACGAGCATTGCCAGGAAAAATCCGACCAGATTTACCAGGACGACCGCGCATATGGAGAATAACGCCGTAAAGCCCAGTGCGTGCAAAAAGGAGCCGTCCCTTGTAAATATGTCGATAAAGTTCTGAAAGCCGACAAACTTCATGTCACTTCCCACGATACCGTTCCAATTCGTAAAGGCATAGAAAAAACCAATCAGCATCGGAATCAAAACGATTAGTGTGAAGGAAAACAATGCCGGCATCAGAAATATCCAGAATCGCGCTTTACTTTTCTTCATCTTTCTCACCTTTCTTTGTCATATGGGGGAGGCAAAATCCCCTCCCCCGCGTTCAAAACTATTGCTGTGCCTTCCTCATTGTTTCCCACTGGTCGATACAGCTCTGCGTCACTTCCTCCCAGGTTGCCTGACCCGCCAAGTATTTTTGAACCTCGACGCCTGCCGCCTGCTGTCCCCATGTATTCGGTGCCCCGCTGTATACCCAGCCATCCATCGTATCGCCGTTCTCGTTGGCCGTCATGATTCTCTGCGAAAGCGGGTCACTTGCCTCCAAGCCCCCGAAATTGTCATATGGCGGAACGAACTTGCAATCCTCCACGACAATTTTCTGCCCCTCTGGATCCGTATACAGCCAACTGATAAAATCTTTTGCCGCTTCTTTCTGTTCTTCAGATGCCTTACTGTTAATCGCCCAGTACCCGGAAACACCTACAAAATATTTGCCTTCTGAAAAACCCGGCACGGAATACGGCAACAAGTCCAGCTTCTTAAGTACCTCCGGATCCGTGGTCTCCACCGCCGGCGCGACCCAGTTGCCTTGTTTAATGGCGGCCACACGCTCAATCGCAAGTCCGCCTTCCAACGAAGTCGTATAATCCACGGAATTCAGATTCGCCGTGCTGTCGGCATTCGTCGTATAACTTGCCTGAAAATCCACCATGGTTTTATAGTCTTCAAATCCCGTCCCCGGAAGCGTTTCTGCAACATATGCCTCTTGTGCGCTTGCAAAGTCATGGGCCAACGCCACGTTCGCGTCATGGTCGCCCGCAATCCACAACTCCTTCGTAGGATATTCCATCACAGCTTCCAGATTCGGATATTTCTCTTTCATCTCGCCGCTTTCGATTTTCTTTTGCAACGTGTCAAATCCGGCCTTCATCCCGTCAAACGTCATCATGGAATCAAAATCCACGCCCGCGTCCTCGAACATCTGCCGGTTCACGACAAATCCATACCCTTCCATATACAACGGAACCGCCAGCACCTTTCCGTCTTTCGTAAACATGTCTTTCGTCCCGTCCAGCGCATGGTCAAGCACCTCCAAGTCAGAAACGTCCTCCAGAATGTCACCGTAATCCTTCAAATCCTGAAATCCCCCTACCGAGAAAATCGTCGGTGGATCGGACTGCATCTTCGCCTTTAATGAAGCCGTAAAATCATTTCCCGTGACCGCCTCCAGATTAATCTTTACGTCCGGGTGCGTGGCCTCGTATGTCTCAATCGCCTTTTTATAGCCCTCGTTCGCCTCAATCTTGCTTTGATAAATCGTAATCTCCGTCTGCTTCTGGCCGTCGTCGCCTCCGCCGCCGCATCCCGTTACCGCCGTTGCCGCCATCATCATGGCCAGCCCAAGTGCAACTACTCTTTTTGCTTTCATAATTCTCCTCCTTTTTTGCGGAACTGTTCCATGTTTGAGTAAAAAAAATGATGTCATGCTCATCACCCCTCATCATGCAACTGTTCCATGTTTGTTTTCTTGTCCCTTGCTTTGTGGAACTGTTCCATACGATTAATATACTACTTACTACGTATCTTTTCAATAGCTTTTTGTACATTTTTCCATAATCAGCACTTTTCACAAATTTTCATTTCCTTTTTGTTATACAAGCACAAAATTTTGTTGCACAATGACAAAAACGGGTCATAAATATGCAAAGGCACTTTCTTCTTCGCACATTTATGACCCATTCTTCCCGCCCATGCAACCACCATAATCTAAACCGTGTCACCACCCTTGTAATGTACCGGCACGTATACCTCGTCAGTCTCCAATGGCTGCCTGTTAATCAGCCTGACCAAGACCCTGACGGCTTCTTTGGCAATCAAGGCCACGTCCTGCTGAATTGCTGCAAGCGTTTTAAAATTAAAATCCGTAATATAGGTTCCGTCATAAGCAATGATTTTTAAATCCCGGGGAACCGAAACGCCCAATTCTTCCGCAACCTTCAAGAAGGCGGAAGCGCACAAATCGTTCGCCACGATTCCGTCAAGATCCGGATGCGCCTTTAAAATTTCCCTTGCCCGCCGAATGCTTCTCGAATAATGAATGACGTCAATCCACAAGAAGCTCTCCGTAATCACTTCTGCTTCGCTTTCCCCCATCACCCGTATAATGCTTTCCCCGCTGCGGGATGAAGCAACCGTTTTTTCATTCGGGTCACTCAAATTCAAAATCTTTTTGCACCCTTTTTCCAATAATTTCCGTGCCGCGATTTCCCCGCCTTGTGCATGGTTCGACGTTACAAGAGGCACTCCTTGTATGATTCTGTCCAAAGACAGAATCGGCTTTTGTATCTCCTTATAATATTTGTCCGGCAAAAACGCCGCACCGATGATCATTCCGTCAAACAAGTTCCTTTCCAAAGTATCAAGATATTCTCTTTCTATCTCCTTTTTCCCGGACGTGTTGCAGAGCATCATATTATATCCGTATTTATGAAGTTCAAGTTCCAAAAAGCTCCAGAGGGACGAAAAATACGGGTGGATGATTTCCGGGGTCATCACGCCTATGATTCCCGTCTTCTGCTGATACAGATTACGAATCCACTGATTGGGCACGTAGTCCAACTCGTCCACCGCTTCCCTTATTTTTTCCTTCGTCTCTTCCGCCACGTAGCCGCTGCCATTCAAAGCTCTCGACACCGTGCTTGGAGCCACCTGCGCCAATTTCGCCACTTCCCTGATACTCGCCACCTTGGTTCCTCCTTCTTCCTCGCAAATTCAAGAACGCCACCGGCGTTCTTGCGGCGGCGCACAAGTCAGCCATGCTGACAAAATACATCTTTGTGCGCCTGCCATCTGATATGCCCTCATTATATCATTGGAGAAATCATTTCACAATAATGAATCACCACTTCGGTCATAATTCCCCATGGACTCCGCTTCAAATCCGCCTCAGTTTATCAAAGCCCCTACGTGTTTACCATCCTCTTATACTGACTGGGCGTACATCCGACCTGTTTTTTAAATATACGGGAAAAATATCCGAAATCATGAATTCCCACGCTTCCCGCCACTTCCGCCACGGACATGTTCGTCGTGTTAAAATAGCGGATGGCGACACGCATCCGTTCCTTTTGTATGTATTTGGTCAGTCCTTCCCCCGTTTCCTTATGAAAATGCTCCGAAAGATAGGATGCATTTTTGTGAAAATATGCGGCAATCACAGAAAGTGTCAGTTTTTCCGAGATGTGCAAGGTCACATAATTCATGACATTGCGTACCAGATAAGAATATTCCGGCATGCTATAATTCTTGACCAGGAGGCAATATTTCCTGGCAATTTCATATGGCAACTGCAAAAGTACCTCATATTGACCGGCATTCTCAATCTGTG
>CATLEQ010000117.1 GCA_949915905.1 uncultured Lachnospiraceae bacterium
AGTAAATTCAGACCGAGTATATCAAGTTATGATTATTATATTGATTTTGAAAAGGTTGTAAGAAATGTAGAGGAAATTAAGGTCGAGTTAAATATCTTGAATACATTGATTGGATCGAAAAACATATAGGATGAGTTTGAAAGGATAGTATCCAGATATCCAGAAACATTAACGTGTGTGCCATTATTACTGGCGGTAAGAGGGTCTGAAATCTATGCTCAAGATGAAGAGGGAATGTTTCTGTATGATTTTAAGCGGATGAATTATAGTGTGGAACAATATAAAGTCTTTATGCGTAAAACTGGATTGTTTGACATGATTGCAAATCATTTGGTAAATAATCTTGTGGATTATGCACTTGGTATTGAAACCGGACTCGATTCCAATGGTCGTAAGAATCGTGGCGGCCATCAGATGGAGGATTTGGTTGAAAAATACATCGTGGCAGCAGGGTTTGAAAAGGACGTGAGCTACTTTAAGGAAATGTATTTGAAAGAGATTGAAGAAAAGTGGCATATTGATTTATCTGCGCTTTCCAATCAGGGTAAGGCGGCTAAGAGATTTGATTTTGTGATTAAACCGGACGAGATGATATATGGCATTGAGACGAATTTCTATGGCGGCGGTAGCTCAAAACTGAATGAAACGGCAAGAAGTTATAAGATGCTTTCGCAGGAAGCAGATACGATAGATGGATTTACTTTTGTATGGTTTACGGATGGAATCGGGTGGAAGAGCGCGAGAGGAAACTTGCGGGAAACATTTGAGGTGATGGAGCATGTATATAATATTGACGATATGGAGAAAGGAGTAATGAAGAAAGTGTTTGTATAAGTACAGATTTTGGATGTCTTGTAATGGCAAAATAATAGAAAAGGAGAAGATATTATGTTTGAAAATGACAGAAATGATAGGAGACCAATTATTCAAACAAGTGGTTATAACGGAAGTGAACCCACACGCATTTGCCCGAATTGTGGAAAAGAAAAACCACTTAGCGAATTTGGCTTCAGAAATATGGGTGATGGCAAGATTAGAAATCAATCTTGGTGTAAAGATTGTAGATAGAGAAGAACTAATAGTTAATGGAAAGACGGGAGGTTATGTGTTATGTTACTAATTCATTATCCAAAGTGTTCCACTTGCCAAAAGGCAAAGAAGTGGTTGGATGAAAAGAAGATTTCCTACGAGGAAAGAAATATCAAGGAGCAAAATCCAACGAAGGAGGAGTTGGCGAAGTGGTATAAAGCGAGCGGTCTTCCGTTGAAGCGGTTTTTCAATACCAGTGGCATGCTCTATAAGGAAATGAAGTTGAAAGACCGTTTGCCCGAAATGAGCGAGGAGGAACAGTTGGAATTGCTCGCGACGGACGGAATGCTGGTGAAACGCCCGCTTGTCATCGCGGGTGACGTGGTGTTGACGGGGTTCAAGGAAAAAGAATGGGAAGAAAAATTGGTGTTACAGTTCACGGCCTAACCGGCCGCGAATTGTAACGGCATCCAGCCATTTAAAATTGCCTGCGGCAATGGGCTGGATGCCCACCGACACCATCACTTTGTCGGACGGAGGCCGTGCGGCGGTGCCGTGTGCCAGTGGCACACGTTTGGCACGGATCGGAGCGGCAGCGTAGAAGCGCACAGCCCCGTGAATAGTAACGAATTGGTTTCTCAGAAGTAGCTTAAAGAGGAGAATGGCAGATGTATACTCCAACTTGATGGAAAACGAAGCATGCTTATATGAGGTCGGGTGTGACATCCCGGTCTTGTTTTCGTTTTTAAATCAAGGAAGGAGTATGATGATGTTTAAAAATAAAAATGTGAGATTGCTTTGCGGCATGGAGCTGCAGCAGGGGCTTGTTTTTTATATGCCGATTGCGACCCTTTATCGTCAGGCGGCAGGAATTGGCCTGACGCAAATCGCATTGCTGGAAAGTATTTCATTGATATTGTCCCTGGCGTTGGAGATGCCCTGGGGCATGGTGGCGGATTGGATTGGGTACAAAAATACCATGCGGGTTTGTAGCACGCTTTTTTTCGTGTCAAAGGTGATTTTTTGGCGGGCAGATGGATTTGGTGCTTTTTTGGCAGAGAGGATACTGTTGGCAGTGGTCATTTCCGGGTTGTCCGGGGTGGACTCCGCAATGTTGTACCTATCTTGTCCAAAAAAAGAATGGCAACAGCAATTATTTGCCGTATATGAAGGCTTGGGAACGGCGGGAATGCTGGCGGCATCCTTGCTTTATTCTATGTGTTTTGGAAATGATTACCGTCTTGCCGGTTTCTGGACGATGATTGCTTACGGTGCGGCAATGGTGCTTTCATTCTTTCTCAAGGAGCCTTCTAAACTCATGCAAAAGAAGGAGAAAGGTTCTCTTCTGCTCGTAATCCGTTCCGTGCTTGTGCGGCCGGAACTGTTATTATTATTGTTTGCTTTTGGCTGTTTTCGGGAAACGCACCAGATTGTCACGGTGTTTTTGAATCAATTGCAATATGGACGGGCGCAGATTGCAGTGGCATGGCTGGGTGTCCTTTCGGCAGGAATGCAGGTTCTGGGCTTTTTGGGGATGCTTTCCGGCCGTTTGACGAAGGCACTCGGGGAGTGTAAAACGGCAATACTTTTGATGGGATGCGGTGCATTGGCGTGTGTGATGCTTGCACTTACCAGTTCTCCTGCCGTGTCGATTTTCGGGGTGGGCTTAATGAGTTTGGCGGGAAGCTTGTTATTTCCCTTGCAGGCGGTGACGGAGAACCGGCAGGTTCGCACGGCGGCTCGTGCTACGGAGCTGTCGGTGTACGCGATGTTGTCCGATAGCCTTGCGGCGGGAATCAACGTCGTGTTTGGCAGGGCGGCTGATGTGTCCTTGCCTTTTGCATTTTGGTTAGGGGCAGGCTTTTGTCTGGCCGCATGCGCGGCTTACATGGTACAAGCGTGTGGGGAAAAGAATATCAGGTGACTTAAAAAGAAACCCGTTTGCGAAGTGTATTTCAAAAGGGATGTTTCTTACATTCCGCAAACGAGTTTTGTGTGATTTAGCGATAGCCTTGTGAAGAAGTGCTTATCCAAGACTTAGTTTCTCTTTTAACGCATCTTGAAGTACTTGCGAAAAATTTAATCCGGCGGCGACGGCAGAATCATTGAGCCATGAGGGAATGGAAAGCGTTTTTTTCACGGCCGTACTATTCATGAGTCGACGGTACATGGTAGTGTCGCATGAAATATAATTTGTAAATTCATCGTTTGATACAATAATATCATTAATGGGAGAGGCGACGGGGATTTCTTTTTTTTCATCTTCCAAATGTGTGAGCATGAGAGCAAGAGCGTCTTGTGCCATCTCTATTCCGTCTGCAAGATCGTCCCCACACGTATAACATCCATCAATGTCGGGGAAATTAATAGAAAATTTTCCGTTTTCTTCCGGGGTAAATATTGCCGGGTAAATATATTTCGCCATGGTGCTATTCTCCTTTCTTAATTCAAAGTCATAATAGACCTGCATCCTTTAAAATGTTGTTTGCTGTTCCCGTTGGCAGTTCCTTGCCATAGTGGCGTGGAATTTGAAATTCTTTTCCGGTATCTGGATTTAACCAGATTTCATGATTTCTACCTTCTCGAAGTAAGTAGCAATTGGTCTGTTTTTTGATTTTTCTAACTATTTCAGATACCTTTGCCATTTCGATTTCCTCTCTTAGTTTTATAATGTCATTATATACGTAAAAAATACGTGTGTCAATAGGGCGTAGAAAACATTTACAAATGGTTTTGTAAATGCTCTGAATAGGAAAACAAGTTACTCACGGCTAACCAAATGGGACGAATTTGCCAAAAGGTTTCAAAAAGAGACGATTTGACAAATTCGTTCCTTTTTTGTGGAAATGTCATATGTTAGCATGGAAATTAAGAAGATTTATGGTAAATAGTAAACGAAAGAAAGGTGTGCGTATGAAGGATTTAAAGCATTTGGAGTATTTTGAAAATCTCCTGCAGGAAACGAACAATGACCTGGTGCGGGAAGCGCAAGGTGAAGGGCGTAAGGCCATCGGCTACACTTGTTACCAGATTCCGGAGCCGGTCATGAACCTCCCGGGCTGTTTTTCGCTTCGCTTGTCGGCTCCGCGCGTGGGCGGCATCGAGATGGGAACGTATTACATGACGTCGATGACCTGCGAGTATTGCCGGGCGTTGGTAGAGCGAAACCTGGAGGGCGGCTACCGGTTTTTGGACGGGATTATCGCGGCGGCATCCTGCTCGCAGCTTGCGGATGCGCATGAAAACATGGAGCAGCATGGAATTACCGACAAGGAAGGCTTTTTTATCGAGCATGTCGATACGCCGATGAAGTCGGATGAGAACGCGGTGAACCATATCAAGACGATTTGCGAGAAACGGATTTTTAAGCCGCTTAAGGAAAATTATGGGATTGACACGAGTGACGCGGCACTGCGCAAGGCGGTCGAGGAGCACAACGAGGTGTGCAGGCTGATCAATGCCATCGGTGAGTATAGGAAGCTTGGCAACCCGCCGATTACCGGCTATGAGTTTGCGGTGCTGACGCTTGCGACCTATACTTGCCCGAAGGATAAGCTGGTGAAGAAATTAAAGGAGACGTTGAAAGAGATAAAGACCAGGGAACCCGATGAGAATTATAAGAAGAAATACCGCGCCAGGGTGTTGGTGGCCGGTTCGGAGATGGATGACCCGGAATACATAAAATGCATTGAAGAGGCGGGGGCACTGGTGATTTGCGACCGGTATTGCTTCGGGCAAAATCCGGGACGGAACGAAATTATTTTGAATGACGACGAGGACGTGTTGACGCAGGTATGCCGCCAGAACGTGATGGAAAATCAATGTCCGCGCTATATGGGACAGCAAAAAATCAAGTCGCGTAAAGATTATGTGGATAAGCTGGCGAAGGAATACAAGGCGGACGGACTTATTTACCAGCAGATGAAATTCTGCAATTTCTGGGGCTATGAGCGGGCGGCCTGCTCCCATATCATGCGGGACGAATACGGTTGGCCGGTGCTCTCGCTTGACAGGCCGTACGTGGCGGCCAATTCCGGGCAGCTTCGGACGCGGGTGCAGGCATTTGTGGAAAGCATAGAGATTAAGAAGATTCAGGGAGGTGCCAGATAATGGGAAAGAAAATGAATAGCGAGCCCCTTGGTACTTTGTATAACGGCGGCGTGACGAAGAAGCGCAGGGAATGGAGAGGCGTAAAGGATACGTGGTATGACTATACGAGGTGGCTTGGCAACTGGGGGACGATGGCAAAGTTCATGCTCAACGTCCAGAACCTGAAAGGATTTTTCCGCTATCGCTGGATGTCAAACTTCCTTTCCGTTCCGGATTTCGTGGATCGTCATACGGAGGGCTTGCGCGGGCCGCAGCTTCGAATCGCGCACAAGGAATTTGACTTTATCGTGGCGCACGCGACGGGAACGATTGCCAATCTGTTCAAGGGCGATGCCAACATCGGAGGCGACCCTGAGTGGAGTAAAAAAGTGGTCATTTTTGATGAAAACATGATGACGCATGTCATCAACGGATTCCCGAATCTGACGGCGGTCACCCGTGAGATTCCGCCGATTTACATGGGTTCCGTGATGCGGCAGGACGGGATTTTGCATTACCTGGACGTGGCGGAGGAATACGGCGTGCCGTCCGATGTCTGTCCGATGCCGGCGGGTGAACTTGGCCTGGCGATAGAAGACGATTATCCGCAGGTGGGATGTTGTATTATCCACTGCAATACGACGTGTGACGGTTCCCTGATGGGAAATGGCATCGAGGACAGACGGTTTGACGTGCCGACCTTCGAGGTGGCGGTGCCGATTCGGTATACGGACGACGAGACGAAGGATTATGCGGCGCAGGAGATTCGAAACTGCATCAAGTTCATCGAGGACGTGACGGGAGAAAAGTTTGACTGGGATGCGTATTTTAAGGCGATGCATACCTTTAATGAAGAGACGAAGCTGTTCCTTGAGTGGCTGGACGTCAGCAAGACGGATTATCCGCAGGTGGTAGGAAACAATGTGGCACTTTACCGCGACGCGTATTATCAGGTGGCGGGAGGGCGCGACCCGGGATTCCTTAAAAATGAGCAGGAAATCACGGAGATTATGCACAAGGCGTATGAGGCGAAAACGCCGATTGTCTCCGAGGTGCGCCACCGGGCCATCCTTTGGGGCGTGCAGGCACAGTATTATTCGGCATTTCCGGCATGGCTGCAAAACTGCTGGGGCATTCAGCCGTTGATTGACATGCTGTCTTTGACTTCGACCGAGATTTATTCGGAGGATGACAAGGAGCAGGCGATGTACGATTTGGCCGATTTGTACGCGAAGGAAAACATGCGCAACCGTTCCGAGGGCGGCTACCAGGTCGGCGTGGAGGATTTGTGGCGGTTCTGCGAGGAATTTCGGGCGGACATCGTGATTATGTACGAACATATAGCATGCAAGGCAATGACGGGATATCATGGGTTGTTCGAGGAAGAAGGCCGCAAGCACGGCGTACATATTATCTGGGTGCCGCATGATTTGATGGATCCGCGCACGGTGAGCCGGGAAGAAATGCGCCAGAGCGTGAACCAGTACATGCACACGATTCTGCACGAGGAGCCGCTTGACGCGAGTCTGGAGTCAATCAATGACGGGGAAGCATGGTAAGGCAGGATGCGCCGGTGAAGAAAAGTGCGCGAACTTGGAGGCGCAACATGTTGGTTGGGAACCCGGACGCGGATCAGATGGCACGATAGATGTTCATGAGGAGGAAAGGAAAGAAATATGAGGAAGTTTATTTCGATTATAAGGAATCTATTGGCTGTATTTTTGACCTTGTTTATCTTGAGTTGGATTATTTATTTCTTTAATCTGGACATGAAATTTTCGGCGGTACTTTACAATTTGATGCAGAAGATATATGATATAAGAAAGAGAGATAAACGGTTATAAATGGTATTGTGTCGGTATTGAGTCCCGCAGGGGACTTTGGCCCAATATCTAATCAAGGACAAAGGATGACAAAACATTATGCATGAGTTAGGGATTGTGTTTCACATCGCGGACAGCGTGGAAAACATTGCCAGGGAGAACGGCGTTTCCAAGGTGCTAAGCGTTACGATGGAGATTGGCGAGGTGTCTACCGTGATGGGGGATTATCTGATTGATTGCTGGAATTGGAACGCGAAAAAGTCGGAAATCCTGAATGGGTGCGAGCTGATCATCGAGACGGTGAAGGCCGTCACCCATTGTGACGATTGCGGGCAGCAGTATGAGACGGTGGCGCACGGGAAGATTTGCCCGTATTGCGGAAGCGAGCATACGTGGCTGTTGGTCGGAAACGAAGTCAGTATCAAGGAAATTTGCGTGGAGGACGCAGAAGAGGAAAAGGAGGTTCATTATGCCAGAGATGAGCAAGGCGGTCATCCCACCGAATAAAGGGGATAAGCAGCCGAGAGAAAAGATTTTGAAGTTGGGACAGAAGATTACGGACGTGGCGATGCACAAGATTAAGGGGATTACGTCCGACGACCCGGAGTATTGGGGATTGGCATCGATTGTTACGAATGAGATGGCGGACGTGGCGTTGAAGATGAAGGTGCGCCATCATTATACTTTCGCAGAAATGGCGAAGATGAACGACGTGAAGCCGGCGGACGAGGAGAAGTTCCAAAGGCTTCTTGACGAGATGACTTATATCGGCCTTCTGGAGTATGATTATGGTGACCATTACGACCACAATGGGCGCACGGCTCCGCAGAGCGAGCGCAGGTACTGCCTGCCGTTGTTCGTGCCGGGCAGCGCGGAGCTGTTTAACATGGAGGAGGGGCCGAATGGCAACCAGCGTTTGAAAGACCACCCGGAACTGGCGTCGTTCTTTGAGCGTATGACGTTTATCCCGCTGGACGGGCTGACGCACCTGGTGCCGCCGGGCGGAGCGGGAATCGGCATGCACGTCATCCCGGTAGAAAAGGCCATCCAGATGGAGAACCAGTCCGTCGATTTGGAACACCTTTCCTATTGGTTGAAGAAGTACGAGGGACATATCGGCGTTGGCCAGTGTTCGTGCCGTAAAAGCCGCGCGGTGCTTGGCGAGGGCTGTGGCGATGACGAGATGAGCTGGTGCATCGGTGTCGGCGATTTCGCGGATTATTGCCGGGAGACGGGAAAGGGGCGCGACATTACATACGAGGAGGCGATGGAAATCCTCCAAAAGGCCGAGGACAACGGGTTCGTGCACCAGATTACGAACATTGACGGCGAGAACAAGATTTTCGGAATCTGTAATTGTAACGTGAATATTTGTAATGGATTGCGCACGTCGCAATTGTTCAACACGCCGAACATGTCCCGCAGTGCCTATACGGCCAAGGTGGAGAAGGATAAATGCGTGGCTTGTGGAAAATGTGTGGAATATTGCCCGGCGGGCGCGGTGAAATTGGGACAGAAGCTGTGCACGAAGCATGGGGAAGTCGAGTATCCGAAGCACGAGCTGCCGGAGGGCTTACGTTGGGGAAAAGATAAGTACGATGAAAACTACCGTGACAACAACCGGAAGAATTGTTATGATACCGGTACGGCACCGTGCAAGGTGGCATGTCCGGCGCACATCGCCGTGCAGGGCTATATTCGGAAGGCCAAGGAAGGAAAATACCAAGAGGCCCTGGCGTTAATTAAGAAGGACAATCCGTTCCCGGCGGTTTGTGGGCGCGTCTGCAACAAGCGGTGCGAGCTGGCTTGTACGCGCGGCACGATTGACGAGCCGGTGGCGATTGATTCCATCAAGAAGTTTATCGCGGAGCAGGATTTGCACGCGGAGACGAGATATATTCCGCCGGTCGTGATTCCGTCCAGCGTAAAGACGCAGTGGGAGGAAAAGATTGCCATTATCGGAGCCGGACCAGCCGGACTTTCTTGTGCGTACTATTTGGCGACGAAGGGCTACAAGCCGACCGTGTTTGAGAAGAACGCGCGCCCGGGCGGCATGATGACCTATGGCATTCCGTCCTATAAGCTGGAGAAGGATGTCGTGGAGGCGGAGATTGACGTGATTCGTTCGCTTGGCGTGGACATCCGCTGCAACACGGAGATTGGCAAGGATATTACCTTGCAGCAGTTAAGAGAGCAAGGCTATAAGGCGTTTTATGTGGCGATTGGCTGCCAGGGCGGCAAGATTCCGCCGATTCCGGGCAATGACGCGAAGGGGATTGACATTGCGGTCAGCTTCTTACACCGGGCGACGGAAGACCAGGGACAGACGATGGACGGTGATGTGGTCGTGGTCGGCGGCGGAAACGTGGCGGTGGACTGCGTAAGGACGGCGTACCGCTTCGGGGCGACGAACCCGCAGATGTTTTGCCTTGAGTCAAGGGACGAGATGCCGGCCTCCAACGATGAGATTAGAGAATGTCTGGAAGAGGACATTACGATAAATAACGGCTGGGGACCGAAGGAAGTACTGAAGGATGCCGAGGGCAACGTGGCAGGCATCGTATTTAAGAAATGTACTTCCGTGTTTGACGAGGGCGGCAAGTTCAACCCGACGTATGACGAGAATGAGACGGTCACGGTGGAGTGCAAGAACATCGTGTTTGCCATCGGCCAGGGTATCGAGTGGGGCAACCTGCTTGAGGG
>CATLEQ010000118.1 GCA_949915905.1 uncultured Lachnospiraceae bacterium
CCGGGGCGGTGCGAAAAGATTGCAGCATATCTGGATAATCCGCGCAAGGTGGCGCAGAAGCGGGAATTTGTCACATATGCGGGGGAGCTTCATGGGGAAAAGGTCTGCGTGACATCGACCGGTATCGGCGGGTCGTCGGCGGTGATTGCCATGGAGGAACTAATCCACTGCGGGGCGGACACATTTATCAGGGTGGGCACTTCGGGCGGGATGCAGCCGGATGTGTGCGGCGGCGATTTGGTGATTGCGACCGGGGCCATCCGGGCGGAGGGAACGACGAGGGAATATGCGCCCATAGAATACCCTGCCGTGCCGGACTATGAAGTGGTGCAGGCTTTGAAAGCGGCGGCGGAGGAGTTGAATGCCGCGTATCATTTGGGCGTGGTGCATTGCAAGGACAATTTTTATGGTCAGCACAGCCCGGAGACGATGCCGCAAAGCGCATTGTTAAAGAACAATTGGGAGGCGTGGAAGGCGTGTGGGGCGCTGGCCTCGGAGATGGAATCGGCGGCACTCTTTATCACGGGAGCAGTAAGGCGCGTGCGCGTTGGCAGCGTCATGCTCGTGGTAGCCAACCAGACGCGGCGCGAGATGGGGCTCGAGGACGTGGAGGTGTATGATACGGATCTGGCGGTAAAGACTGCCGTACGTGCGGTAGCTGAATTGATTGACAATGACCGGAAGAAGGGAAAATGATATGCGGGACGAGGAGTTGTTAGGATTGGCGCATCGGGCCAGGGCGCATGCCTATGCGCCGTATTCGGGTTTTGAGGTGGGAGCGGCCTTACTGGCAAAGTCGGGAAAGGTTTATCTGGGCGGCAATATTGAAAATGCTTCCTACGGCGCGACGAATTGTGCGGAGCGCACCGCGTTTTTCAAAGCCGTCTCCGAGGGTGAGCGGGGATTTGACGCGATTGCCATCGTCGGCGGGCGAGGTGGGGAGACGGCATATTGTCCGCCTTGCGGAATCTGCCGCCAGGTGATGCGGGAATTTTGCGATCCGGAGGAGTTCTATATCTTGTTGGAGGGAGAGCAAAAGGAGATAAAAAGATTCCTCCTGCGGGAGTTGCTGCCGGAAGGATTCGGACCGGAAAATTTGTAAAAAGGAGTGGTCATAATGGAGTATCAGACGGTCAGTCACATGTTTGCGCCGGTTTTTGACGAGCATTCGGAGGTTTTGATTCTGGGTTCGTTTCCTTCGGTGAAGTCCCGGGAAATCCAGTTTTATTACGGGCATCCGCAAAATCGGTTTTGGAAGCTTTTGTCCGCTTTGAAGGAATGTGAAATGCCGGAAACGATAGAAGAAAAGAAACGTTTTTTGTTGAAGAACCACATTGCCCTCTGGGACGTGATTGCTCGTTGTGATATCGTGGGCTCGAGTGACAGTTCCATCAAAAACGTGGTGCCAAACGACATGGATGTGATTTTGCAAAAGGCGCCAATCCGGCAAATTTATGCGAATGGCGGAAAATCCTATGAACTGTATATGAAATATTGTTATCCATCGTGCAGGCGGAAGATTGTCAAGCTGCCGTCCACCAGCCCGGCCAATGCGGCATTTGGCATGGAGCGGCTAAAGAAAGAGTGGAGGATATTGTTTTCGGACAATCGCTTCTTCCCGGATTGATGGCGGTGTTTCCCTTTTGTCCGGGCTGCAGATAGTAACTGGCTGTTAAAATTATGCCTGATATAGACTTGACTGACATAAAATCGTGCGATACACTATATTTAGAAACTTGGATGAGGTGGGATGGTATAGGAATTATTTTCGATTTTAGGGGGGAGAGGCTATGATGAATGAAAAAGAACGGTTGAGAAAAGAAAGGGAACATCAAGAAGATCTTCAAAGATTGCGAGGGTTTCGGCCTATTGATGATGATTTCATGCGGGGGCTGTTTCGTAAGAACATCCCACTTGTACAATTGGTATTAAGAATTATTACGAATAAACCCAGTTTAATCATCACAAGTTGCGAGACGCAGGCTGATATGAAGCGAGTAACTGGAGCAAGGTCAATTTGCTTGGACGCGTATGGTTCTGATGAATTGGATAAAAAATATGATTTGGAGATTCAGAGGGCTGACCATGGAGCCGACCCACATCGGGCAAGATATCATTCAAGTGTGATGGATGTGGAAAATTTAGATGCAGGTCAGGAATTTAACGAGTTGCCGGACACGTACACGATTTTTATTACGGAAAAAGATTTTTATGGGAAAGGCGAGCCGGTTTATGTGATTCAGAATATGAATATAACAACCGGTGAACCATTTAATGATGGTGCTTATATTTTATATGTAAATGGCGAATATCGTGGTGATGATGCATTAGGAAAGCTGATGCATGATTTTAATTGTATCAGGGCAGAGGACATGAATTACGATTTGATGGCTGAACGAACCAGATATTTGAAAGAAAATCCAGAAGGGATGGATATTATGTGTAAAGAAATGGAAGATATGAGGACTAAGGCACGCGAGGAAGGAAAAATCGAAGGAAAAATCGAAGGAATGGACATTTTCGCGGCTCTTGTTCGTAAATTGACGGAATTGGGGCGTGATGACGATATTGCAAAGGCGGCGATGGATGCGGATTATAGAGACAAGTTGATTTCGGAATTCGCAATTCAGGGATGATTGTTGTCTATAATGTTTTAGAAAAAACTTGTTTTGGAAAATATGGGAAAAAGCAGTGGATGAAATAGATTTGTCCATTGCTTTTTTTCATGTGTACCCTCAAAATCCAATTGACAAAATGAAAAGAAAGCGTTATGATAAGTTTAAATGAACGCGTTCATAAAAATGAAAAAATATCCAACTGTGCGGTTGGATGCCAAAAAAGCATTCAATCCATTCAGACATTCGAAAAATTCATGCCAAAGGGAGAGAAGCGGCCATGCCAAAGCAGATTCTGGATGTGAAAAACAAGTTGTTCCAGTGTGCCAAGAAGATTTTGGAAACAGAAGGGTACGCGGCACTTTCCATGCGCAAGGTGGCGAAGGAGTGTTCTATCGCGGTAGGTACCGTATATAATTATGTACAGAATAAAGATGAACTGGTAGCGCAGGTCATTATGGAAGACTGGGTCATTGCCTTGAAGCGAATGGAGGAGTTAGCCAGGGAAAGTACCACCGTCGCAGATGGGATGTGTGGAATTTACCGGGCACTTATGGCGTTTATTGAGCAGTATCAGGATATTTGGACGCAGTATTCCCAGGCGGGAGGTTCGTCTAGTGTCATTGCTTCCCATCACATGATGCTCAGGGGACAGATTGCTGCGCAGATACAACAGGTTTTGGAAGGAAACGGGGAGCCGGAACTTGTTGCGCTGGCCCCGCTTTTGGCAGAAACGTTACTTGCAGCCGCGATGCAGCCGGACATGGATGAAGAGCTTGTCCGCGCTTTCGGAGAAAGGCTGGCATAGGAAATGGCGATGACGCACAACAATGAAAAGGAGTGAGAGAACATGAGTAGTTACAAGGATTTACGAATCGTGGACAATTTTTATCAGACATCGGCATTTTTCCCGATGCCGACCATTCTCGTCGGAACGCTGACCGACGACGGCAAGACGACCTTCGGGCCGTATTCTCTCTGCCAGCCGTATTACATTGCAGGGAAGGAGTATTATGCGATGCTTTTGTGCTGCCGCAATTCATCGAACACGGCACAGAACATTTTAAAGCATAAGAAATGTACGCTGAATTTCATCTACGATGACAGAAAATTGTTCAAAGAGGCCGTGCGTATGGGCTTCCCGGGGGATACGCCGGAGGAAAAGATGAAGGACTGCAAGTATACGTTGGAGGATGGCATTTTGAAAGAAAATGACCCGAACGGTGTATATCCGCAGGTGTTAAAGGAGTGCTACCAGGTATTTGAGTGTACCTGGGTGGACACGTTGGACAACGCGCAGGATGACAAGGCGGGTGAGCTGCACGGCTATCCGGGACCATATCATGATTTTAACGGAATCACCTCGGAGTTTGGGGCGCATTTCATTTTGAAAGTAGAAAAAATCCTGATGAAGGAAAAGCATTACAATGGCATCATCAACGGCGTGAAGGCCGGAGATTTCCCGCGAGTGCCGGTTGATTACGGATACCGCGATTCCAAGAATTTCTGGTACACGAAGTTTCGCCGCCCGATACCGGAGCTGTTGCCGGTGCGGGAAGGCAATCTGGATTCCGTGAAATATGCGGCAAATCGAATTGATCCGGACATCAAGTTTACCGACGAGGCGTGCATGAAAATGATCAAGGTGCCGCGTATTTTCCTGCCGACCGCGCTCAAAGGTTGCGTGGAGTGGGCGAAGGAAAACAACGTGACTTTGATTACCGCGGAGCATATGGACATTATCAATGATAAACGTGCAAAGGAAAAGGGTAAATGAGTGGTCAGAGGGGAGAAAAAGAAAACGGCGGGATTTCTGCGGCAGTGGTTGAACTGGCGGGGCAGGAGTTGAATTTGAAGGAAATTACGCCCGTGCGGTACGCATCCATGAAATATCCGAAGCTGCTGCCGATGATGCGGTTTACGGTGCACCAGTACGAGGCGGAAGGATTCGGCCATGTCATGACGATGGACACGAAGGCGATGGGTGGCATGATGAAGCTGTCCACCATCGTGCTGACCCCGAATAGCGGAAAGCGTCTGCCATTTCTTTTGATTGATACGATGGAAATGAAAAAGAAAAGCCTTGCGTATGTCGAGTATTATGACTGCACGGAAGGCGGGACAAGACACTAGCAGGGTAGAAAGGGGATTACATATGAAGGTTGTATTGGCAGGAGCTTATGGAAAGCTGGGAAGTGACATTTTAAAGGCATTGTTGGCAGCAGGACACGAGGTGGTCGCGGCGGACATGATCGACCGCGAGGTGGAAGGCGCCCCCAAGAGCATGTATTCTTATAAAAAATTGGACGTGACAAACAAGGATGCTCTCAAGGGCTTGTGTGACGGCGCGGACGCGGTGATCACCACGGTGGGGCTGACCGCGACCAGCGCGACGCTGACAAACTATGACATTGATTATCACGGAAACCTGAACTTGTTGAATGAGGCGAAGGCGGCGGGCGTGAAGAAGTTTGTTTACATTTCCGTCATCAAGGCGGACAAGGCGCCGGACGTGCCGATGCTGCACGCGAAATATTTGTTGGAGGAAGAACTGAAGAAGAGCGGAATCGAGTACGTCATTCACCGTCCGACAGGATATTTTTATGACATCGTGAAGGTGTTCCGCCCGATGATTGAGAATGGCAAGGTGACGCTTTTGGGCAAGAAGCCGGTACATGCAAATGTCATCGACACGCCGGATTTTGCCGAATTTATCGTAAAACATATTGACGATAAGAACGTGACTTACGACGTGGGCGGCAAGGAGACGTGGTCCTATGAGGAAATTGCCCGGATGTGTTTCGCGGCGGCGGGAAAAGAGCCGGTGATCAAGCGCGCCCCGGCGTGGTTGTTTGACGTGCTGGGAAGTTTGCCGAAGAACAAGAAAAACGGCAAGCAGGCGATTTTAAAATTCTCCAAGTGGACGTTGACCGAGGAGATGGTGGGCGATACGAAATACGGCGAGCACAGCTTCAAACAATATATCGAGGACGGTTTCCGAAAATAGGGGGGTAATATAATGGCTTGGAATTTATTGTTGATTTTTTATATTGTCAGTGCGGTTTGCTGCTGTATCGGTTTTAAGAAATACGTGTACTTTTTGTCAGTCGGATATGGATTTTCCGTGGCGGGACTCGGTATCGCGTATTTTGTGACGGCACTGGTGAATGGTTACGCGTGGAACGTGGTCGTTTTGTTGCAATGTATTTTGTTCGTGGCATATGGGGCAAGGCTCTCTGGTTTCTTGATTGTGCGGGAGCTGAAAAACGGGAACTACCGGCAAGTGTTAAAGGAAGTGACCAAGGAAGGTGAAAAGCCGATGCCGGTATTTGTCAAGGCGGCAATCTGGATTTGTGTGTCGGCACTGTACGTCGTACAGACGTGTCCGGTATTTTACCGCATATACAATGGTGACGGCATGGAGCTTAACGGACCGTTGGTCGGTGCACTTATCAGCTTGGCGGGACTTTTGTTGGAGGCGTGGTCTGACAAGCAGAAGAGCGCGCAGAAGGCACAAAATCCGAACATGGTCGCGACTAAGGGGCTGTTTAAACTGGTGCGTTGCCCGAACTACTTGGGCGAGGTCATTTTTTGGACGGGAGTTTTTGGCAGCGGTCTGAATTCTTTCAGCGGGGCCGGACAGTGGACGGCGGCATTGATTGGATATGTGCTAATTGTCATGATCATGTTTAACGGCGCGCAGCGTCTGGACAAGCGGCAGGAGGCGAGATATGGGAGGATGGCGGAGTACCGCGCTTATGCGGATCATACGCCTCTGATTATCCCATGGGTTCCGCTATACCATATTGGGAATTACAAGGGGGAATAAGAGTTACTATTCACGGCCTGCGACCGTGCGGCGGGGCGCACGGCTCCGTAAATAACAGTAACGAATGAGATAACGGAGAGGTTTGAGAGTGAGAGAAGAAGGGGGTTTTACATATGAGCGTACCAATGGCGTTGGTGGATTTTATTCCGGTAGGAATGTTTTTGGCGGCTTCGATTCTTTTGCAGCGTGACCTTTACAACAAGATGAGCAAGGGGGCGTTCGCGTTATTTTCGGCGGGCACGATCACGGTGTTCGTGGCGGGCTGCTACAAGGCAACTTGGAAATTGATATATGCACTGGGAGTCTGTGATTTCGCGGCATTGAACAAGACATTTTTCCCGATGCAGACGACGGGGTTTATTTTGGCCGCGTTGGGGATTATTGCGTTTTTGTGTCACAAGCAGGGAAAAGGCACGGCCTACGCGGTGGCGGCGGTTCCGGCGTTGTATGAGAGCAATATGATTTTCGTGATATTGATGGTACTTGGCGTTGTCTGTTTAGACGGCGCACTGATGGTGATTGCGGCGCGCAGGAAGAAACCGGCAGCCCTCGTGCTGTACGTAGTTTCTTTTGTATTCATTATGGGAATGGGCTATCTTTCCTCCAAAGACTTTACCAATCCCATGATGAATTGGGTGGGAGAATGTGTCAATATCGTCGGTCAGGGGACGTTCCTTGCGGGAACCATTATTTTGCATAAAAATGGATTGGCGGAGGCGGACGCGCTGGCGAAGTGAAATGGGATTACGACTCAAAGCCATGAAAGGAGCAGGCATGCTTGAAAAGACATTGGAGATATTGAAACATGAGTTTCGCATGACGGAATTGGACGCGGGCGCGTATGCCAGGCAGAAGGTAAAGGGCATGACGTTTTTGGTTCATCACTATGAGGTGGAGGGAATCGGACACTTGTCCACGATGGCGGCGGACGGGATGTTCGGCCTGATGAAAATGGACACGGTGATTCTGGTTCCGCGCCTTAAGGATGCACCGCTATTTTCCTATGACCGCATCAAGGCGATGGGAAATGACACGTTTATTCCCGCGAGCAACGAGCCAAAGTCATGCTTGCATGACCTTGGCGACTGCCGCGAGGGTGCAATACCCTGCAGCTTGCTGCGGGGTATTGCACTTTGGAGTTTTACAATACGATGCTGGATGAATCAGATGAAAGTTACCACGAGTATATGGAGCGGCTGGAGAAGGAAAAGGGAAAGATTGCCGACATTTTGAATCACGATTTAGGAAAGCATTGGTATGATTCGATTAAGCTGGCGGCGAGTGATTCCAAACGGGCGAAAAAGTGCGGGGACAGACTGGATGCGCAGTATGTGAATATGCTGAAAATTTATGTGAACATGTTGAAGGACGCGCCGGTTTCGGACGCGGATGCAAAAGCTACGAAGTCGCGGGAATATGTCGACGGACTGTTTCAAAACGGCGGGCCGTCCACGGATGCGTTCGTGAAGGCCATCGGAATGGAAAAGGCCAGGGACATGTTCGAGACGGTGGTATTTGGCGTGCGATAAGGACGAGGCGTGTAAGCTGGTATAAGCATGAAACGTACCGAGTGAAAATGATTAGGGGGGCGGCGATATGCCGGCCCCCTTTGAATATCCAAAATTCCTCTTTTCGCTTTTGCATGTTTTGTTTCGTGGCCTTCTGTTACGTTTTCTGTGTTATGTTTTATACTCACGACAGATTTTATCTGCCGTGAGTATTGCGCCAGCCGCAGCCGCAAAGCGGCATATTTCCTAATGCGGCTGTGCGCATCTATTATACTGGACGGCAGTTAAATCTGCCGCCCGGTATATGATTTGCTATCCTTGCATCCGGTTTTGTTCTTCCTGCTTTCGTTTTAGCCACGTTTCGTCGTCTTCGTAAAATGGCACTTGTTCTGGAAAATCCTTGGCAATTTCTTCTTCGATGTGGAAGATTTCGTTCAGCGTGTTGTAAAGAAGAAAATTTGCCACAAATAGAATGAACCAAACTCCGGTAAGAGGAAGCAGCAGGACGGACCATGGGAGAAATAAGACGATGGCTGTCCAGTAAAGGAGTTGGAGCAACGCACATCCCAACGTCTTCCAAAAAATCCGAATCATAAATAATAAGCAATTTTTAAATCGTTGGATTCCCGATTGTTCAAACAATACAAGCTGTGGCCAATAAATGGTAAAAAACATGGTAAAAAGCAATAGGGAAACAAAAACCAGGGCAATGGTGCCGAGTCCCGGAGCCGTGTCGGCCCACCAAAAAAGCATGAGCATAAATGCATAGCAACCGAGAAACAAGCCAAATAGAATGCCCGGTGCGACAGCTTGCCGCCAGTTTTGCTTCCATGCGCGTTTATAGTTTTCCATGCATTTGCCTGGTGCGTCCCGCAGGCTGCGCAATATGACGTCGTACATGCAGGCGATTGACGGGCCTGCAAGCGCGCCGCCGATGACGCAGGCGGGGATGAGAAGCAGGATGCTGGATGAGAGGATGGAAAAAAGCACTCCCAGTGCCAGGGGCAGACATCCGAAAAGTGTGAAAAAATTTACAATGAGGAAACGTGCGATATCGCGTCCCAGAAGTTCACTAAAACGTGCGGTTCCAGTCAGGCGCTGTCCGTTTCCCGTAGGTGCGTGAAATTGAAATAGTGAAGCCAAGATAATCCCTCCTTTTTCACGGTGTGTCATAGGTACAATTATTTAAAAAGTCAATCAAAAGTGTTTTTGCGTCTTCGTCAAAATCTTCGGCGAGAGTCATCTCAATACACATGGCGTGCTTTTTCCTGACACCGAAAACAGAGGCTCCGTTGTCGTAAGGGTTATCCTTACTGACACAGTTATAAGTGATAAGTAAGTAGGGCTGGCCGTTGCAGGAAATTTCTTCCTCACTCAATATTTCGTAATTGGCTTTGGCCACGTCCAGCCATTTGTCCATGTTTTGCCCGGCGGTTGATTCATCTGGAAATTCACCTAGTAAGAGGTAAAGCTGCGCGTCGTAAAGATTTACGGCATCTTCGCCGTCATCGCCTTCAAATCGGTTTTCCCCGATGGACCAGGCGGCGTAATAGAGTCCTTCCGCCGTCAGGGTATCGATGTTGCTGAGCAGCTTCCAGCGTTCATCCGACTTTTGCACGGTCAAGACATTGCCGACCGTGATGACTCCGGTCTCTTCCCAGGCAGGATCCGG
>CATLEQ010000119.1 GCA_949915905.1 uncultured Lachnospiraceae bacterium
ATAACTCCACCACCCTCGTCGCAATTTTTTCGCAGAACCTGACATCATGCTCCACCATGAGCATTGTCGGTTGAAAGGCAAGTATCAGATTTTCTATCTGCATCCTGGAAAACACGTCAATATAATTGAGCGGTTCGTCCCAGATATACAAATGAGCCGGGGTCATCAGGCTGGCGGCGATTAACACCTTTTTCTTCTGCCCCTCCGAATAATCCTCCAACGACTTGGAAAACTGCTCGCGCTCCATGTCAAGCTGCCTGAGTATCGCACAGAACAAGCTCTCATCCAATCCCCGCTCCCGGCAAAATGTCTTGATGCCGCCTCGCAAAAAGCCCGTATCCTGATTAATATAAGAAATGACAAGCCCCGAGCCGACCGTCAGGTTTCCTTGTACGAACAAATTTTCCTCCGCCTTTTGTCCCGCACGATTCAACACCGCCTTGATAAAACTTGACTTTCCAGAACCATTGCGGCCGCGCAGGACAACACGCTCTCCCTGCTTCAGTTCAAAGTCAAAGTCCCGCAAAACCTCACGCCCCATATCCGTCTGGTCACATCTTTCCAGCGTTCCCGTTTCCAACGCACCTCGCGCCAGCGTCCTCTTTGAGTCCGTCCATGCATACCCAATCGAACATTCCCGCGCCAAAATCAGCACTTCCTTGTGATATACAAGCGGCATGATTTTCAAGTCGACCACATTTTCCACGTCTTGCAGAAGCCCCTCTTTCTCCTCAATTTCCCGCTCCATCCTATGCTCGTACTGCTTGACCCGGCTCTGCATCTTCTTCGTCTTGGCTCCGATGTACGCCCTGCTTCCCTTTTTATAATCATGATCCTTGATGGGATCGCGCCCAATCTTGGTACTCTCGTTTTTTTGCGCCCAGCGGCCACTTTGCTCGGCCGATTGCCGCAGCTTTCCGATTTCCCGCAAATGCTTTTCGTTTTCCCTTTGCGAAAACTGATCCCGGCGGTTTTTATTTTCCCACCAGCTGGAGAAATTCCCCTTTTGAATCTCTATCGTCTTTCTGTTTAACACCAATACATGGTCTATACAAGCATCCAGCAGGTCTCTGTCGTGGGAAACCAAAATAAATCCTTTCTTCTGCCGCAAATACGTCTTTACAACGTCTCGCGCGCCCTGGTCAAGGTGATTGGTCGGCTCGTCAATCAGTAAAAAATCATTCTCCCCGGAAAAAAGAACCGCCAGCATCACCCGTGTCCGTTCCCCGTGGCTCAACGTGGAAAATGGCCGGTAGAGCACTTCCTGCCCAAGCTGCAATTTATCCAATTCACAAAATACTCTCCAGGGCTCGCAGCCGCTTTTTAACTCCTCCATAAAGTCAACCGCGCAAAGATTTCTCTGCCGTTCACTAATCTGATAGGGAAAATAGTCAAACACCGTCCGCGTGCTGATGCTTCCCGAATACTCATATCTCCCCAATAAGAGATTTAAAAACGTCGTCTTGCCTTTTCCGTTCCTTCCGATAAATCCCAGTTTCCAATCCGTATCAACGGAAAAAGAAACATTCTCAAACACATTGTCAAAGCTGCCGTCATAACAAAATGTAAGGTTCGTCACATTAATCTGCGCCATGTCCATTCCTCCTTCCATCTTCATGCCGCCAAAATTCCCTGCATTCCCCCTACATTTGGAAGGTTTTGCTTTATAGGGAACGGAGTTTCCTAATAAAGCAAAAAAGAGCGGGAAATGAGCCGTAATCTACTTTTTGGCAACATGAAAACATACATTATCCCCGTGGATAATGCTACGTCAAACTTCCCGCGTCACGAAGCAAAACGCCATCTGTCTTGCCGCCGCACGAGAAACCATCATGTTTCAAAAATTAGATTACTTACTCATCTTCCCACTCCTTTTCTCACAAATTATGTAATGGTTCAGATAAATCTGAACTGTTACCAATCATCAATCATATGGCCATTCTACGCCGTCCGCGTCTTTCCCCAGAAAAATAATGCCACCGTCCCGGGTCCCGTATGACTGCCTATCGTGGTGCCGACATTATTAATCTCCACCTTTCCATTCAGCTTCGGAAAGCGCTCCTCGACCAAATCCGCCACCGCTTTTGCATCCTCATAGCATGCCGAATGTGAAATATAACATTTTCCACTATAGTCGGTTCCGCCGTCAGCCCATTCTTCCATCCTCTTTACGATTTCTTTAATGACCGCCCGTTTTCCCCGAATCTTGTAACGGGGAATCAGCGCGCCCTTATCATCCATATTAAGCAACGGGCAAATATGTAACGCCGTGCCAAACCATCCCGAAACCTTGGAAATCCTGCCGCCTTTCACGTAAAAAGTAAGATCCGTGGAGAAAAACCAGTGATTCAACTCCAAACGATGTGACAGTGCCCATTCATATAGTTCCTCTAGCGGCATCCCGTCATCGCGCAAATCGGCCAGTTTATCCATAAGCAAACCATATCCCGAGGATGCCCCAAGAGAATCCACAATAAAAATCTTTCGACTGGGATAGTGCTCCAAAAGCTCCTCCCTGGCAATGTTGGCCGAATTATAAGCCCCCGAAATCCCACTGGACAAGCTGACATGCAAAATGTCCTTGCCCTCCTCCAAAAACGGGGTGAAATATGCAATATACTCTTCCACGTTTACCTGGGAGGTTTTCGTCTCGGCTCCCTCACTCATCGCCTGATAGAAATCGGCAATGGCAATACTTTTTCCCAAATCATCGGCATATTCCTTTCCGTCCAATGAAAAGTGGAAGCACACATACTGAATCGCCCTTTCTTTAAAATGCGCCTCCGACAAGTCCGCCGTCGAACAACAACTCAACACATATCCTTCGCTCATGTCTTTTCCGCCTCCTTTTTTATCATAGATTCTTTAGACTTAACGCCCTCTTAAGTCCATCGTCACACTGCCAGAACTTCCTCCGCGATATTTCTGGAATGGTCGGAAATACGCTCCAGACCCACCAGCATGTCCAGAAAAACAATTCCCGCATCCGTGTTGCATTGGTTGGCCGCCAGACGCATCATATGCTCGCTTCGCAGCCTGATTTCCAAATCGTCCGCCTGGCTCTCCTTCTCAATGACTTTCAGCGCCTCTGCCTTGTCATTGTCGGAAAACGCGTTAATCGCATGGCAATAACTATCGGCACAGACGGAAATCATTTCCTCCAGCTGTTTCTTTCCAATCTCAGAAAATTCCGCTCTCCGCTCCACAATGGTCTGGGCATACTCGGAAATGTTTTCACAGTAATCACTGATACGCTCCATATCGGAAATGGTCTGCAAAAGGCTGGCCACATACTTGTGCTCCCGCTCATTGAGAGCCAGCGCGCTTAGCTTTACCAAATATTCCGTAATACCGCTGCACAGCCGATCCACCGTCTCCTCCTCGTCCCGAATGGCCTTTATCTGCTTTTCGTCCCTGGTAAACACCACGGTTCTCGCTTTTTCTATAGAACGCTCCACGATGCGCCCCATACGGCTGACCTCGCTCACCACGGACTCCAGAGCAATCCCCGGAGTCTCCAGCATACGTTCGTCCAAAAGGACCTTGCTCTCTTCGCTTTTCGTCTCTTCTACCTTTTGCAGCTTTTCCGCCAATTTGATAATCCAGTTCGAAAACGGGAACAATAAAACCGTCGTACCGATATTAAACACCGTGTGCACGGCACTGATCTCCGTCTGCGTAATCGGTCCCTTCCCGGCATCCGGGAACAATACTGAAAACATTAAAATTGCGATGATGCTAAAAATGATCGTTCCGATAATATTAAATAAAAGGTGCATCCTGGCCGCCGTCTTGGCCGTCTTCTTGGCACCGATGCCGGACATGATGGCCGTCACGCAAGTACCAATGTTTTGTCCCATGATAATATAAACCGCCGCGTTAAACGGCACCAGCCCTGCCGCCGCCAGGCTCTGCAAAATACCGACCGAAGCGGACGAACTCTGGATGATCGCCGTCACAACCGCTCCTGCCAGGATTCCGAAAAGCGGATTCTCACCCAGCACGACGAACAAACTGCAAAACGCTTCCGACTCCTGCAGCGGAGCCACCGCGGTAGACATCGTCGTAATGCCCACAAAGAGCAGGCCAAATCCAATAATGATGCTGGAAACGTCCTTGGTCGAACGCCTCGTCCCCGTCAGCATCACGATGACACCCGCCATAATCGCAATCGGTGCCAGATTGGAAGGGCTTAGAAACTCTGCCCACTCCACCGCGGATACGAGCCATCCGGTAACGGTCGTACCAATATTTGCTCCCATGATGACGCCCATCGCCTGCCCCAGGTTCATGATACCGGCATTGACAAATCCGACCACCATGACGGTTGTCGCCGACGAGCTCTGGATAACTGCCGTGATGATGGCTCCCAGCATCACGCCCATGAACTTGTTGCGCGTAAGCGCCTCCAAAAGACTTTTCATCTTGCTGCCTGCGGCATTTTCCAAGCCCTGCGCCATAATCTGCATCCCGTAAATAAACATGCCGAGTCCCCCGACAAAGGGGATGATAATGCTTACATAATCCATGCCTTTCTCCTCCTGCGGCAATCTTTGCCAAACGACCTTATCATAACATTATTCTCAGAAAAAGACAATGAATTTTTTTATGCATTACTTTTCACGGGACGACAATCCGTAAAAAGCAATTATTTTTTCATTTTAGGATCGAAAATCCATGACGCGACATAGGAAAATATCAGTGCCGCCGAAATTCCCACCGCACTGGCCGTAAAACCGCCCTTAAAAATTCCTAAAAATCCGTTCTCGTCCACTGCTTTCTTCACGCCCTCCCAAAGGACGTTGCCAAAACCCAAAAGCGGGACGCTCGCCCCCGCCTTGGCGAATTCCAAAAACGGCTTGTAAATATTTAAAAATCCCAGAACCGCCCCCGTGCAAACTAAAAGCACCATGACGCGCCCCGGCATCATCTTCGTCCGGTCTAAAAGAATCTGCACCAATGCACAAATAAGTCCCCCAATCCAAAACGCGTTAATATAATCCATCCTAAAACCTCCTACTCTGAACACATAAGCATTCTTAAACATGTTCCAACACGATCGCGTGCGCGATTCCCGGCACGCTCGCCCCCTCGTTGAAGCTGACCGTCGACATCAAGGCCCCGGTCGGCACGAACAGCACTCGTTTCCACTCGCCCTTTTGAATCTTCGGCAATATATATGCCGCCAACGTCACGGCCGCGCAACCACAGCCGCTCCCGCCGGCATGCGTGTCCTGACTCTTCTGGTCAAAAATCGTCATGCCGCAATCCATGTGCCTTGACGCGATATCATAGCCCCTTTCATTTAACAAGTCTATCAAAATGTCCCGCCCGACGTATCCCAAATCCCCGGTGACGATGCGGTCATAATAGTCCGGTTTCCGCTTAAAATCGGAAAGGTTCTGGATAATCGTGTCCCTTGCCGCCGGAGCCATGCACGCACCCATGTTCTGGGAATCCTTCAGTCCATAATCCACGATTTTCCCAATCGTCACACCCGTGATGCGGACGTGGCTTTTTTTCGTCCCCACCAAAAACGCCCCGCTCGCCGTCACCGTCCACTGCGCCGACGGCGGCCGTTGGTTGGCATACCCGAGCGGGAAGCGGAACTCTTTCTCCGCGCTCCCGAAATGACTTGACGTTACCGCCAAAGAAAGGTCGGCATAATCCGCTGCCACGCTCATCGCCGCGAGTGCCAATGCCTCCCCCGAGGTAGAGCAAGCCCCGAACAACCCGAACATGGGAATTTGCAAGGCCTCCACGCCAATCGACGTGGCAATCCCCTGGCGCAGCAAATCGCCGCCATACAAGAAACGTACGTCCTGCGGCTCGACTTTCGCCTTCCCCATCGCCAACACGCAGGCTTCCTTTTGCATGTTGCTTTCCGCTTCCTCCCATGTCTTCGCGCCAAACAAGTCATCCTGCCCGGTCACGTCAAACAACTTTCCCAGCGGCCCTTCTGACTCTTTCTTACCGGCAATCGAACCCGCGCTGAGCAAAAAAGGAGCCACCGCAAAACAGATACTTTGTTTTCCCATCATCTGTCTTTTTTCTTGTTCTTTTTCCTGGTTCATTCTTCACCCCGTTCCGCCGCTGTTTCTGCCTTCATTACATAACGCGGCATTTTTCATCTCATGCAACCACTCACAACCTGAATGATGAATCGTTGCAACCTACGGAAATTAGTATGACAAGGATTTGGTGAAAATATTCCCGCGACAAGAACGTCATCGAAAATAATGCATATTTTTCTGACCTGTTCCGAATACTATACATCATTACATTATATGAACGAGGTGAACAGTCATGGAAAAGAACGTCACAAGCGAAGCGATACAAAACGAAACCGCACGGAATGAAGCGGCACGAAACGAAATCGCGCGAAATGAAATGGAAAAGAAAAAGAAGGAACAGCGGTATGAATCCTACGTCAAACAAAAAACGCCCGTACACAAATTATTGCCGGACATGGCAAAGGCATTCATAGTCGGCGGAATCATTTGCACGGTGGGACAATGCATTTACAATTTTTGCCAGCTCCAGGGCTTGTCCAAGGATGAATGCAGCGGTTGGACTTCCATGCTCCTGGTTCTCATAAGCGTCATCCTGACCGGCATCAACGTATATCCTTCCATCGCCAAATGGGGCGGTGCCGGCGCGCTCGTCCCGATTACGGGCTTCGCCAACTCCGTGGCCTCCCCGGCGATTGAGTATAAGAAGGAAGGGCAGGTATTCGGGATTGGATGCAAGATATTCACGATAGCGGGGCCGGTGATATTATATGGGATTTTCACCAGCTGGGTGCTGGGATTGTTGTATTGGCTTGGGAAGACGCTGGGAATCGTTTAAGGCAATATAACGGCAAGGACAAGAATCGAGAACTCATTGAAAGAATGAGAAAGGATAAAAAATATATGGAGCTGGTTTCGACACCTTAAGACTATAAAAATCCTAGCTTCTTTAAAGGGGCCATCAAGATGATAGCCCCTTTGCTACTTCTCTTTCTCCATCGCGAGCAGCCTTTCCTTCTTATCCATGCCGCCCGCATAACCGGTCAGGCTCCCGTCCGTCCCGACGACCCTATGGCACGGTATAATCAGGGACATCGCGTTGTGGGCCACCGCGCTGCCGACCGCTTGTGCCGACATGCTGGAAAGTCCCCTTTTTTTCGCGATTTTTTCCGCGATTTCCTTGTAAGTCATGGTCTGTCCGTAAGGAATCGTCAGCATGATTTCCCACACGTCTTTCCGAAAAGGCGTGGTCTTCATTGACAACGGCGGGGTAAATCCCGGTTCCTTCCCGCTAAAATAGACATCCAGCCACCCTTTGACCTGCTCAAAAACGGGAATTCCCTTTTCCTCATGATCTTCGTCAAGCGTGGCGGCAAAATATTTCTGGCCGTCAAACCACAGTCCCGTCAAGGCCTCCCCGTCACTTGCCAGTGTAATCCCGCCAAGCGGCGAATCATAATGATACGTATATTCCATCCTCCTTTACCTCCTCAAATACTTGTAAAACATGTCGGCCGCGAGATTTTTCCCCCGCCCTTTGTCCGAGACAATCTGTATGGAACGTTTCGGAATCTCACAGTCCGTCCGTATTTGTACCAGCTTCTTCTCCTCCAACAACGGCAACGCCAATTCCTTCGGCACGAAGCCGATTCCCAGATTATTTTCTATCAGCGGCAACATGAGGTCGGACGTCGCGACCTGCATGTCCGGCTCAAAATCCACCTTGTGCCTTATAAAGAAATCCTTGTACAAATCATACGTCACACTTCCCTTTCCCAACCCGATCCACGAATACTTCTTGACATCCTTCCATCTTAGCGGAATCTTGCACAACTCCTCATACTCCGTCCCGCCCACCAGAATTTCTTCAAACTCCAATACCTTTATGCAGGAAACCGTTTTGGCTACCTCAAACGGTGTCGTGACCACCGCGAAGTCCAGTTTGCCGCTTAGGAGTTGCCGCATCGTTTCCGGTGTCGTGTGGTTATGGATTTTGATTTTCACCTCGGGATACTTCGTCCGAAACCCGCGCAACGCGTCCAAAAGAAACAAGTGAATCGCCGTCTCCGTCGCCCCGATTTCTACCGTGCCGCCATTTAACGAATCCTGCCTGCCAATCTCCTCCTGCGCGTCCAGCAAGTGCCTATGGGCGATTTCCACATGCGAATACAACCGCTCCCCTTCCTCCGTCAGGCTCACCCCCCTGGCCTCGCGAATAAAAAGCCGGCAATTCAACTGCGTTTCCAATAATTTCATGACGCGCGTAACGTTCGGCTGGTTACTGCCCAATGCCACGGCCGCCTTCGTAATATTTCCGTACTTGGCCACATAATAAAAAATTTTGTAGTATTCAAAATTTATATCCATGTCTTATTATTCCATTCCATGTCGTATCATATTACAACCATATTCCATTTATATTTCTCCGATATATAATATATATTTTTCATATTCTTTGAAATGTATTATAATACACTTTCGGAAATATGTAAACATTTAATTCCTATTCTGCCCGCGCTGGCTCGGTACTGAATAGGAACAACATTTAGAAAGGAATGATTTTTGTGAATCAGGATTTGACGGTGGGAAAGCCCCAAACCGTACTATGGAGGTTCTGCCTTCCGCTTTTTGGCAGCATCATTTTCCAGCAACTATATAATATCGCGGACAGCCTCGTGGCGGGCAAGTTCATCGGTGAAAACGCGCTGGCGGCGGTCGGGAACAGTTACGAAGTCACGCTGATTTTCATCGCGTTCGCGTTCGGATGCAACATGGGATGCTCCGTCATCGTCTCCCAATTATTCGGCGCGAAGAAATACGAGAGGTTAAAAACGGCGGTGACGACGGCCTGCATTTTCAGTGCCATCCTTTGTGCCGCGCTGATGCTGATTGGCATCCTGGGATGTTCCTTGCTGTTGCACCTCATAAAGACCCCGGCAGAAGTGTTTGCAGACTCGAAACTATATCTGGACATCTATGTATGGGGACTGCCCTTCGTATTTTTTTACAACATCGCCACGGGAATCTTCTCTGCGCTGGGTGATTCCAAAACGCCGTTCTATTTTCTGGCGGTATCCTCCACGTCGAACATCGCGGTGGACATTCTGTTTGTCAGCGCGTTCGACATGGAGGTGGCAGGCGTGGCCTGGGCGACCTTCTTGTGTCAGGGCATCAGCTGTGTCCTGGCCGTTTTCGCGGTATGGAGACGGCTGAAAACCATTCCGGTTCAGACAAAGCCGCCATTATTTGACTGGCCGCTCCTGAAAAAGATCCTGGTCATCGCCATTCCCAGCATCCTGCAGCAAAGCTTCGTCTCGGTGGGAAACATCATGATTCAGAGCGTCATCAACGGATTCGGCCCCTCCGTCATGGCCGGTTATTCCGCCGCGGTAAAACTAAACAACCTGGTCATCACCTCTTTCACCACCATCGGCAACGGCATATCCAACTTCACCGCCCAGAACCTGGGGGCAAAAAAATACGACCGGATAAAGCTGGGCTTTTCATCCGGTCTGAAACTGGTGTGGTGCCTGTGCGTGCCGTTCTGCGCTGCCTACATCCTGGCCGGCAGATATCTGCTG
>CATLEQ010000120.1 GCA_949915905.1 uncultured Lachnospiraceae bacterium
TGATACATAGAAATGAGGGAGTGATAATTCGAACAATGAACCAGTATGCCTTCATAAATTGATGGATTTTAACCGGGCGTTTTCTGCATACGATTCGCTGGAGGGGGCGAATTGCCTGACGGCGTTTGGCAGAAAGCTTACGCAAAAGGAGGCCGCGGTGGAAGCGGTAAGAGCGGTGGGTTAAATCAACTGCGGGAAGTAAAAAAGGCATGGTTTGGCGAATTGCCGCAGTATTACGAGATGTTCCAGAAGAGGCTTGGTGTTGTGAAATCGGAGAATCCGTGGTAAACTATTTACGGAAAGTCTTGCGTGACATACGAGGAGTTAGAGATTAGCGTTTCGGAATCAGACATGGAGGTGTGAAGATGAATGTCGTAAAAAGGGAAAAAGTTTATACGATTGATGATATTTATGCGTTGCCGGATGGGGAGCGTGCCGAGTTGATTGACGGGCAGATATACTATATGTCTCCGCCAGGCTGGACGCACCAGAAGATTAGCATGTTATTGTCAAGGGAGATCTCTTTTTATATTGATAAGAATCATGGGGAGTGCGAGGTTTTGGCCGCACCGTTTGCCGTGTTCTTAAGCGAGGATGGCATCAATTATCTGGAACCGGACATTTCGGTGATTTGTGACAAGTCAAAATTGGATGAAAAGGGATGTCATGGTGCGCCGGATTGGGTTATCGAGATCGTGTCGCCCACGAGCAAGCCGCGGGATTACGTGAAAAAGATGTTGAAGTATGGCACTGCCGGGGTCAGGGAATATTGGATTGTCGATCCGGATAAAAAAACAGTGACGGTGTATTCGTTTGAAAATAGCACCGTGGAGCAGTATGAGTTTGGTACGGACGTGCCGGTCGGGATTTATGAGGAATTTTCCATAAGGGTACAATAGATTATTTGTTATGATTAGTAGTAATGTTTTCAATGTGCGTATGTGCCAATTAGTACAAACACCAAAAAGCACATTGATAATTGAATAAAGGCTTTACACCTTCCCATAAATCCGCTATAATTACCATAGTAGCATAATCAAGCGCAACAATAAAAAGGCGGTGAAAGGATGGTAGAAGTGTCAGATAAAGAATTATTGCAGAAGAACGTTGAAGAGTTTTCAAGGCTTCAAAGTTACATGATCTTGGCCGACAAAGAATCTGAAATATACAAGGCCATGAAAATCAGGTATATCGAATTGAAAGTTATATTGACGGCTTCAAGTGTGAATTTGACGGAATTGGACGTAATCAAGGAGTAGCGTTCACAACCAAATGGCAACCAACAATTAAGGGTGTAAAGTCTTTATTGAATTATCAAAGGTTTTGCCCCTTTTTTAAATGGTAGGGTACATGCACCAATAATTTCTTCGTGTGCAAAAATAAATGTAAGCAGATAGGAATACCATATAAAAGCATACATGCTTATCGAAGGACGTTTTCGTCAAAAATGAATCAACGATGTATGAGATTGACCAAAAGGTAATCAAAGGTAATCAGAACTAATGTTTGATACAACCCCTAAAACCCCTTGTAAAATAAAAGAAAAATCGGGGTAACAGGATTCGAACCTGCGACCTCGCGGCCCCCAGCCGCGCGCTCTAACCAAACTGAGCCATACCCCGAAAGTAAGTCATCCTCCGCAAAACCATGCGGTGTGATGATAAACCGTGTCTGCGCGAATCTAAAGTGCGGCACACGGCAACGATATAGAATTGTTCGAAACATGTTTGGTAATGTGATGCAAGGATGCAAAGCGATGGGAGAACCATGGTTTTGCATCTTTTTTGTGAAAAATGTCGGCACAAAACCAAACAACAGATATATTATATATAAAAATGGGGAAAAAGTAAATAGAAAGTTGTATTTATCTATAAAAAAAGTTATAATTGTGAAGTGATAGGAAACTCCGCACCACTAAACTCGTGGAAAACCTCGCTAAGGCGTGTGGAGTACATTCGCACGTAGACATCCCAAGGACGGATGTCAAGTGCTCATAGTAAGGAGAATATAAATGTGTGGATTTGCTGGATTTGTGGGTGAGGTTGAAAATCGGGAAGAAGTGCTGACGGCCATGATGAATACGATTATTCATCGCGGTCCGGACAGCGAGGGGAAATATGTGGACGAGGACGCGGCGTTAGGATTTCGGCGTCTGAGCATCATAGACCTTTCCGAGGCTGGCAGCCAGCCCTTATATAATGAGGACAGAAGTAAGGTACTCGTGTTTAACGGGGAGATTTATAATTATCAAAAGCTTCGGGAGGAATTGATTGCGGCGGGACATGTGTTCGTGTCCAATACCGATTCGGAGACGCTTTTGCATGGGTACGAGGAATGGGGCGAGAAATTGCTTGACCGCCTGCGGGGGATGTACGCGTTTGTCATCTGGGACGTGAGGAAGAAGCGGTTGTTTGCCGCGAGGGACTTGTTTGGCATCAAGCCGCTCTATTATGCAAAGATGAACGGGAACTTGCTGTTTGGCTCGGAAATCAAATGTTTCATGGAGCATCCGAAGTTTGACAAGATATTTAACGAGGAGGCATTGGGCAATTATCTTTCGTTCCAGTTCGTGCCGACGGCGGAGACGTTTTTCAAGGGCGTGTACTGTCTGGAGCCGGGGCATTATTTTACTTATGAAAACGGGGAAATGAACATCGTGCGCTATTTCGAGCCGCATTTCACGGGAGACTGTTCGAAGTCATTTGAGGAAGTGGTGGACGAGGTCGAGGCGGTGATGAAGGATTCCGTGGCGGCGCATAAAATCAGTGACGTGGAGGTCGCCTCCTACCTCTCGAGCGGGGTGGATTCGAGCTACCTGACGTATTTGGGGCAGGTGGACCATACGTTTACCGTGGGATTTGACGAGGGAAAATACAGCGAGATACAAGACGCGAAGGAATTTGCCGAGAGCATCCACATGGAAAATGACGCGAAGGTCATCACGCCAGAGGAATATTGGGACAACTTGTCGGACATCCAGTATTATATGGACGAGCCGGTGGCGGATCCGGCGGCCATTGCTTTGTACTTTTTGAGCAAGGAGGCGGCGAAAAAGGTGAAGGTCGTATTGTCGGGCGAAGGGTCGGACGAGCTGTTTGGCGGCTACAACATTTACTGCGAGCCGCTCGAGCACACGGCGTTCAATAAGATTCCGCTGGGAATTCGAAGGTTTTTGGCCAAATTTGCCGAGTACTGTCTTCCGCGTGGCATGAAAGGGCGGGGATTTTTGATGCGGCATGGGAAAACGTTGGAGGAGCGTTATTTTGCCAACGCGACGAATATCTTCACCGAGCGGGAGGCCAATGAGATTTTGCGCAAAGGTTGCGAGCCGGGCATTCAGAAGGTGACGACACCGCTTTATGAGAAGGTGAAGGGAAAAGATCCGGTGACGAAGATGCAGTATGTCGATTTGCATTTGTGGCTGGTGCACGATATTTTGATGAAGGGTGACAAGATGGGCATGGCTAATTCCCTTGAGGTGCGCGTGCCGTTTTTGGACAAGGAAGTTTTGAAATTGGCACAGACGCTGCCGCTTGAGTACAAGGTGCGTGCGCCTAAGACAAAGGTGGCACTTCGGGGGGCGGCCGAGAAGGTGATTCGAAGCAAGACGGCGGAAAAGAAGAAGCTGGGCTTTCCGATACCGATTCGTGTATGGCTAAAAGAAGATGCGTATTACCAGCGCGTGCGGGACATGTTCGAGTCCGACGCGGCGAAGAAGTTTTTTAATACGGAGCTTTTGCTTCGGATGCTCGATGACCACAAGGCGGGGAAAAATCACAATGAAAAGACGGACAATAGCCGCAAGATTTGGACGGTTTACATTTTCCTCGTGTGGTATGACCGTTTCTTCGGACACGGGAGGCCGGTGCACCCGTCCGTGGCAAAGGTGACGGCAGAGGCATAAAATCGAAGGTTCGGACATGGCGTTGCAATCTGTATATTGATGCCAGGGAACTGTTAATTCTCAATAGTTCCTAACCGTATCGGAAGGAGAAAAATCATGAAAACGGTGCAGGATTCACGGGTGGAAACGATGCATTTGGTGAGGAACAAGCATTTAAACGGCGCGGGGCGGCTGTTCGGCGGCATCCTGATGCAGTGGATGGACGAGGTGGCGGCCATTGTTGCCATGCGCCACGCGGGTTGCGCGTGTATTACGGCTTCCGTGGACAACCTGCAGTTCATCCAGGGAGCGCACCAGGGCGACATGGTTGTTTTGATCGGGCGCGTCACGTACGTGGGAACCTCGTCGATGGAAGTTCGCGTAGATGTTTACGTGGAGGGCATGGACGGAATGCGTAAAATAATTAACCGGGCGTATTTTACGATGGTCGCGTTGGATGACAAGGAGAGGCCGCGCGAGGTTTCGCGCCTGGAACTCGTGGGCGAGGAGGAGCGTGCCGAGTGGGAGGCCGGGAAAAAGCGACGCGAGATGCGCATTTTGCGCAGGCGGGAAGGGTTTTAGACTAGATGAAATGTATGCAGGCGGGAAGGGCTTTAGACGGGAAGGAGCTTGGTGAAAATGGGAAAGGATACCACACCGCAACGTTCAGGGACGGTTTTGACTAACGTGTTTTTCGTGTTCATCGGCGGGGCGGCCGGCTTTTTGATTGGCCGTTATTTTATGGTGGGAGCACTTCGGGCGGGATCCGTGGATTTGCTTTCCGCCTTGTTGATGCTGCTGGTCGGCGTGTATCTGGCGGCCTTTCTGCAGATTCTGTTTCACGAGGGCGGGCATCTGGTGTTTGGACTGCTGAGCGGGTATCGTTTTTCCTCTTTTCGCATTGGCAGCCTGATGTGGATCGAGCAGGACGGGAAAATGAAGTTTCGCCGCTTGTCGCTTGCGGGAACCGGCGGGCAGTGTCTGATGTCCCCGCCGCCGATGAAAAACGGCACGTTTCCGTACGTCATGTATAATCTCGGCGGCGTGCTGATGAATTTGATTACGGCATCCGTCGCGGCCGGAATCGCCTTGTTGTGCCAGGACATGAGGTTGGTAAATGCGTTCAGTGTGATGGTCGCGCTGATGGGAATCGCCTTTGCGCTGATGAACGGGATTCCCCTGCGCGCAGTGGTCAACAATGACGGGTACAATGCCTTGTCCCTGGGAAAGTCGCCGCAGTCGTTGCGTGCGTTCTGGCTGCAGATGAAGATCAACGAACACATCGTTGCGGGGGAGCGCCTTAAGGACATGCCTGATGACTGGTTTTTAATGCCGTCCGACGAGGACATGAAAAATAGCATGGTGGCGGTGCTTGGTGTGTTCGCCTGCAACCGACTGATGGATGAAAAGGATTTTGCGGCGACCGACAGGGAGATAGAGCGGTTGCTTTCCCTGGACAGCGGAATCGTGGAGTTACATCGCCGTCTTTTGATTGACGACCAGATTTATTGTGAGTTGGTGGGGGAATGTAAAAAAGAGCGGCTTGACATATTGCGGGACAAGGCGCAGGTAAAGTTTAACAAGTCGATGAAGAATTTTCCGACCGTGCTGCGCACGGAGTACGCATATGCGCTCCTGGCGGAGCACGACGAAGAAAAGGCAGAGAAGCTTCGCCTCGCGTTTGAAAAAATGGCGAGGCGTTATCCGCACCCGCAAGAAATTGAGGCGGAGCGGGAGCTGATGGAGGAGTGCCTTTGGGGAAAAGTGAAAAATCAAAATTAACAATTGTGAATAAGGAATCCTTCGTTGGCATATTGATAAAAAGTTGAAGTGATTATACAAGTGAAATTTTCAAAATCATATTTCGTTTTCTGGAATTTCATGGTACAATGCAGCTTGCCGGAGGGAAAAGTTCCGGTTGTGCGGTTGGAAAAGATAAGGGGAGAAGAAAGGAGAGGAGTATGAAGCGAATAATATCATGTCTGCTGGCGGTCGTACTGGTGTGCACGCCATGTCTTCATGTTTGTGCCACGGAGAGCGGGGAGAACGTCATGGGAAATGACGTGCTGTCAAACGGGCAGGAGGAAAGTCGGGCGGAAAGTGAAATAGGTGACATGGAACAGACGAGGCCTGCCGAAATAAACGGCATGGCAGAAGAAACGGGCGAGATGGCGAATGACGAGTCAAAGGAGCCTGAGACAAAGGCGGCGGAAACGGCATCGGTTGGGAATCTGGGACAAGTCGACGTGTCCATCGTCTCGGCACTGATTTTGGAACGTGACGTGACATTTACCGTGTCTTTGGGGGAAGAGACGCCGAGGGAAGTCACGTTGGCAAGGGACGATGGGACGGTAGCCCGGGTTGAAAAAGCCGGGGTCAGCTTTGAGAACCTTGTGGCAGGAAGTTATACGCTGACCGTGTCCGCGCCAGGGTTTGCGACATATACCCAGACGGTCGAGGTAAATGACCAGGCGTATTTTTTGCAACTGACGACGGGATTTGTCGGTAATTACACATACGAGGCGGGAGAGGTGCATCCAGGCGTAATCCTGCTTGGAGACGTGAATGGGGATGGCACGATTGATACTGCGGACAAGGATGACCTGGTTTCTGCGATTGATCAGGGAGCGACCGATGGAACCGGTGACTTGAATGGCGACGGAGTTGCGGATCTTGCAGATTTGGAGTATTTTGCGGCAAGCTATCAGCTTGGAGAGGGAATGGACATGTTCTCGGCAGTAGAATACGGAGTTCCGGCAAAGGCAATGACCGTAAAAGAAGATGCAAACACGCAGGTCGAGGGATCGTTGGAAACCTTGCTGACGAATGAAGGAGGGGCCGTGACATTACGCCCTGTAAATGGTGCGATCAGTGGGGATAATCCGGTTGTCCTGGTGTTTGATTTTAAAGAGAATGTAGATTATTCCGTGGGAGCCATGCTCATTGAGATGGGAATGGAAAATCCGGTTCGTGCGCTGCGGTTTGACGTGGAATATGAAGAGGACGGGAAAAATCAGACGGCCACGGTGCCGTTGGTAGTAGGCGTAGACCCATTGCTGGTGGCAGAACAGATGAGGGCGTCTCTGGATGAAGACGGCACGATTACGGTAGATTTCGGAAATCAGATTGCAGTGAAGAAAGTGTCCCTGGTGATTACCGGGATGCAGAATAATAACAATCTGGCAGAGATTACCAAGGTGGAATTTTTAAATGATTTGCAGAACCGTATTCCGGCACCGGATATGGATATTCCGGAAGGGGTCAGTGCCATGGCGGGGAACAAGAGTTTCACGCTGACATGGAATGCGTGCAGAAATATCACGGGATATGAAGTGCGGATTACATATAACGATGCTGAAGAGGTACAGTTCACAAAGAGCAACAGCCTGGCGGTTTCTGCTTTTAACAAGGAAAAACTTGTGAATAATGCGTCCTACACGATTGAAGTGCGTTCGATTAACGGGACATGGAGAAGTCCGTACAGTGTGGCAATCGAGGTAGTTCCGAAAACGGACAAAAAGCCGGACGCGCCGGACGGACTGAACGTGACCGGGAACTATAGGGCAATTGATGCATCATGGAAGAAAATGGAAGATACCGATACTTATAATCTTTACTACCGAGAGGAAGGCATGGCAGATTTCACAAGGGTGGAAGGGATTACGTCCAATCGGCATACGCTTTCGAATCTGAAGGACAAGACGGCGTACGAAATTTACGTGACTGGCGTGAACGAGCTTGGCGAGGGTGCGCGGTCGCTGACGGCAAAAGCGGAGACTACCGATCCGAATCCGGCAGACATGCCGAAGTATAAGCTGCTCAATACGGGCATTGGAAATGAAGCGGACTCCCATATTGTCAGCGCGACCTATATGCATGGAGACAGTATGCAGGACAGTCCGCTGGACACGGAGAGCGGCACGGCGTGGGGAACCGTCGACAAAAATCCGGTATCGGCGTATTTTTGGAACACCTGGGATCAGGGAGGTTTCAATGCCATGGGGAACCGGGGCATGACCTATGAGTTTGACCAGGCGTACAAGATACAAAGCTTTGCCTTGCAGGAAGTGTCGGTGCAGAGCGTACGGTATGGTTACATACGGGTAAGATACTGGGATGCCGAGAACGAAAATCAGATGGTGGAGCTTGGTCACGACCAGGTTTCTCTGGAGCCGAGAACGGATGAAGAGGGGCGGCTTTACTACATGGTCAAGCTTCCGAAGGCGGTGACCACGAGCAAGATTCAGTTCGCGCTGGCACGAAGTGTCGCCAGTGGCACGATTTCGATTTCGGAAGTGTATTTTTATCATTATGATTCGTTGGAAGACGATATCATGGCTCTGTACGCGGACGACCTCCATACCGTATTGTGCGAAGGCGCGGAGGGTAAGATTGAGGAGTTACAAAATCGAATCGACACGAAAGATCCGGTGAGCGGAGAATATCATCCGGACAGGGAGAAACTGCAAAGGGAGCTGGATACGGCGAAGCAGATTTTGCAGGCAGAGCTAAGCGACCCCGTGCGCGTGCACGGTGGTATCACGACCAGTGACGTGAACCGAGGCTTTGGTGGTTTGAATGCATGGCAGCCCTTGGGCGTGACCGTGGCGGCCGGTGAGCAGATTACCGTTTATGTCGGGCACAATACGATGAAAACCGGGGACAATACGCAACTGCAGTTGGTGGTGACCCAATATCATGCGGAGTCTTCGAATTTATTCAATGTTGTAAAAACATTGAAGATAGGAAAGAATGACATTACCATACCGAAGCTGATTTCCACGGACGTGGAAAAAGGCGGGGCGTTGTACGTGCAGTATACCGGAAGCGGGAATGACGAGTATGCGGTACGCGTGGAAGGCGGCGTGGAGGTTCCAATTCTGGACTTGTACCAGGTGACAGGGGAGGAACGGCTGCAGCGCACCCAGGAATACATAGAGGACTTGAAGGTTTATACGGCAAAGATGGAGGAGGTGCATGACCAGGTTCATGCGGGCTCGGATAATACTTCTGTAGACTATGCGTATGAGGACAAAAATTGTATTCTGGGGGCATCCGACATTATGCTGGACACGATGTTGTTGTCTTTGCCGGCGCAGCAGATCCTTGCCGGTGCAGGAAATTCGGCAGAGACGCTGTTAGATTCCCTGGATGCCATGGAGGAGATGATTGACCTTTTCTATCAGCATAAGGGATTGACAGAGAAGGAGACCGACGGCTCCAATGCAATTTCGGTAAAAGACCGATATCCGTCCATGCATCTGAACATCCGTTATCAGAGAATGTTTGCGGGAGCGTTTATGTATGCGTCCGGCAATCACGTTGGAATTGAGTGGAACGAGACGAGAGGCATGGCATCCGGAGCTTCGGTTCAGACGGATGCGGATGGACGGTATCAAAGCGGTCATTATTTTGGCTGGGGAATCGCCCACGAAATCGGGCATTGCATCAATCAGGGGGCCTACGCGGTGGCGGAGGTCACGAACAACTATTATTCCGTGCTGGCACAAGCGCAAGATAACAACGAGAGCGTGCGGTTCCAATATGGAAAGGTATATGAGAAGGTAACGTCCGGTACGAAGGGAAGGGCATCCAACGTATTTACACAATTGGGAATGTACTGGCAGCTTCATCTGGCTTATGACGACGGTTATAATTACAAGACCTACGAGAGTTACACGGAG
>CATLEQ010000121.1 GCA_949915905.1 uncultured Lachnospiraceae bacterium
CGCATCGCCGGATGCCGGTAATCACCTTTATCAAACCATTTCCCTTTTTATCTATCAGCTTGTTCAAATACCGATCTCGCTTAATAATCATGCACGTCACCCATTTCTCGAAATATTTTTGCGGATATCCGCATTTTTATTACGAGTCGACTATAACATATACAAAAATCCACGTCAAGGAAATTTCATGAAAAAATCAGTTCCTATTTTATTTACAAAGAAACATCGTTTTCTCGTCCGCATACCCATACTTCTTTTCGCTTTCCTCCACGCGAATGGTCAATTCCTTTCCGTCCCCCACGCGGATAACGGCCTGGCTACGTCCATAATACGTCGCGTACTCGCCGGCGAGAAAATCTTCCTTCGTCTTCGGCCTGGCACTGCCAAAGGCCAACAACTCGCCGCCCTCCACGCTGACTTTGAGGGAACTGTCTCGGTTACACTCGACCTCGCCGTTTTCTCCCCTGACGGAAATGTCCACGTAAAGGATTTGCCCCGCGCCCACTTGTTCCTCCGCGGAGCCAACCGCCGCATTCGCGCCGCTTCGGCCCGCCACGTCCACGAAATCTCCTGCCACGCTCGCCTGTTCCACGTGTTCCGGGCGAATTTGGACGTTTCGTTTGCCCTTTGCGGAGGTCAGTCCGCTTTCCGAAACCACGGTTCCATTTTCATCATAAGCCACCGCCTTTAACGTCCCCGGCACGTAAGTGCAAGTAAACACGGCCTTCGCGTCCACCGGCTTATCCCTGCCGACGCTTACGTCATTCACGAATAATTCAACCTCGTGTGCCATACTGTACACTTCCACGACGGCCTCGTTTCCCTCGCACCCCTCGTAGGACCAGTACGGAAGCGCGTTGCTGCCGCGCCACATCGCCTTTACCACGTCCTTCTGGTCATGGCACACCGGGCATACGCCAATGTACGGGGTCTTCCTTTTGCCCCACACGACGGCCGCCAGCCCCGCCTCCGCCGTATCATTTCCCAAGATATCGAAAGCCCCTGTGTCGGCCAGAAGCCACGGGTATGTTTTTTCAAACGCCATGTCCGCCTTGTCATACGTCCATGCGCCGATACCGGCCTCGCCCAGGTAATCCCAGGCCGTCCACATAAAGTCGCCGACCACGTACGGGCAGGATTCCATCACCTTCCACGTCCGCGCCAAGTCATACGGGTATGTCTCGCTGCCAACCACGACGCGGTTCGGGTGCTTTTCGCCCTCCATTGGATAACGCCCGACGGCGTAATTGTACCCGGCAATGTCCAAAAGGTTCAGCACCGGTGCGGCCACCGCCTCAATCTCGTCCCGATTCGCCGCCTCTTTCATCGACTCCGCCCGCTCCGACACCATCTTGTTAAAATATGTGCTGTCCACTTTCTGCGCCGCCCCTATTTGCGCGGCCATCTCATGTTGTTTCTCCTCGTCCATCGCCTCTTTTTGCCCTTCGGCGGATGCCAGATTGATGCCCATTCTTTCCAAAAACAAAAGCGTAATGTTAATCCCCGCCGTCACCGGCCTGGTATCATCCGCCGCATGAAAACCGTCGAGCAGTTTCCGCGCCAGTTCCACGCCCTTTTCCTTCTCCGGCTCGGTCACTTCGTTTCCAATCGAATACATGATGACCGACGGGTGGTTGTAATCCTTGGCCACCATGGAACATATGTCTTCCTTATAATGTTCCATGAAGCGGTTCGCGTAATCATGCGCGTTCTTGGCCTCATACCACATGTCCCATCCTTCATCCATGACGTACATACCGAGTTCGTCACACACGTCCAGCAAGTCCTTCCCCGCCGGGTTGTGCGCGGAGCGGATGGCATTAAATCCAAACTCTTTCATGCGGGCAATCCTGCGCCGCTCCGATTCCTTATACGTCCTCGCCCCGAGAATGCCGTTGTCATGGTGAATGCAGCCGCCCTTAAGCAGCGTCCTCTCCCCGTTCACAAACAACCCGTCCGTACTCCACGCAATCTGCCGGATGCCAAACGTGACCGTCTCCTCGTCCACCACCACGCCATTTTCCATCAACGTGACATGGCATCCATATAAATGCGGGTGCTCGGCGCTCCACAATTTCGCGTCGAGAAGGGACATCCGGGCGTTTTCACCATCGGCGGTGGCCACGATTTTCCTGCCGTCCAAAATCTCGACATACACCGCGTAATCCACGTCACTGGCATCCGCCGCATCATTTGCATTTGCCGCGCCATTTGGCTTTCCGTTTATGGCATCCTCCACGCCCGCCGCTTTGTTTCTGTCCGCTTTCACGTATTTTGTGTCCACTTCAATCTCCGCCGGGCTCGTGCATAATGTCTTCACCCGCACGCCTTGCGGGAGGATGTGCGATTTCGCCCCCGTCCACAACCAGACCGGACGGTAAATGCCCGCTCCGGAATACCACCTGCTGTTTGGCACCGCCGTATTGTCCACCACGACTTGCAACACATTCTCTGCATCGTAACGCAAATTTTTTGCCTCAAAATAGTAATCGGAATATCCATAGACGCATTCCCCAATCTTCTCCCCGTTTAAAAACACCTCCGCCTGCGGATAAACGCCCTCGAACTCAACCACCACGTCCTGCCCCCGCCAATTTTCGGGTACAAAAAACATTTTTTGATACTCGTACTTCCCGCCCGCGAAGCAGGCGCAGCCATTTCCGGAAGGGTTCTTTGTACCGCGCGCCTCCTCCAGCATGGCATCGTGCGGGACTGTCAAAAGCCTCGGCGTGCCGCCCTCTTTTGTAAAACTCCAATCGTCATTAAAATTTGTTTTTTTCATGATACATCCCACCTTTTTTAAAGGGGCAAAATCCTTTGCCCCTTTGATAACTCCTCAGAAACCGTTCCTTTTCATCCGGCTGTGAATAGCAACTATTTATTCGCCATGTCCACGTACTTCTGCAAATATCCGGTGACGGAATCCGGGTCAAGCGCCTCCAGCCCGTCCACGTAGCCGTCCCAATTGTCCATGCCTTCCTTGATTACCTTCGGCAAATTCTGTTTCACATAGTCGTCCACGTAAGTGCCGACCTTGTTATACTCGTCCGATTCCTCACTGCTTAACAAGCTCGTATAATCCAGCACGCTTCCCGTGTTCAGGTATTGTGCCCATACTTTGTACGCGTCCTGCACCACCTTCGAGCCGCGCATGTCCACCGACTCCTCGTTGTTATTCGCCGGATGCAGGCCTACCGCCATGCGGATGCCGTTAAGCACGACCAGGTCGGCCGGGTCTTTCGCGCTTCTCCATACCTTCTTGCCCTCGTCGTCCGTGTCAATCTCATATGCATGGTCATAACCATATTCCTTGTACAAATCCGGATCCAACGTGACGGACTCATACTGGTCCTTCGTCATGCCGAAGTACATCGTCGCCCCGCCCTCCGGCGTATACGTCCAGTCGATAAAGGTAAACAACGCCGCCAGGTCTTTTCCCTCCGCCTTGGTCGTAATGCCCGTGGCGGTTCCAATCCTGCTGTCCTGGAACAACGCGTCCGGCTCCTTGTACATTTGTTCTTCCGTGCCATACGTGTCATTGATTGGCAACGGGCAGGCCATCGCGTAAGCGTCCTTCTGGTCTTCCTCAAACTGGCAGCTCGGACGGATGCCGGTGCCCAGCGAGGCTACAAGACCGTTCCACAAGCCGACGATTCCCTGGTTGACCCCCGCCGAATTAATCATGAAGAACACGTCATTTGCACGCGTATTGAACTGGGAATCCAGCCATCCCTTCTCGTACCAGTTGCTGACACATTCCACGTAAGCCTTGAAATTGTCAGACGTTCCGTCATAAGACACCTTCCCGTCCTTGATGTAGTAAGAACCGGTTCCGCCGCCAAACGAAGATACCAGGTCACCCGTCATCATCGCGCCCGAGTAATACACGGTCGTACAATACGCGCTGCCGTTGTCCTTCACGCCCCTGACTTCCAGTGCCTTGGAAAATGCCTCGAACATCCACTCCCAGTCGCTGATGGTATAGGGATCCGTCTTCCCGCTCGGGAAAATCACGTTGTCCGTATAATCATTGTCCGGATCCGCGCCATAATCCGCCTCGAACTTCGTCACGTCATTCTTTTTCCAACCGTTCAGATTGTCTTCCTCCAGTGCCTTGGCAAGCGGCGTCACTTCCGGATGACCGTTTTTCTGCACGTCGGCATCATCCCAGTCCCACACGTACTCCGTCGGCTTTGCATATTTTACGACCCAGTCCCTGCGGTAGCTGTAACCCGCCCACGGGTCGATGACGCCGTCCCGCAAATTATAAATCGCATAATAATGCACGTTCCCATCCTCGTCCTGGGACTGCACGAACGGCTTCAGTTCCGGGTTCTTATCCAAAAACGCCCGATAATTCGGCATATAATCTTCCACGTACTGCGTAATGTCCATCAAAATCCCGTTTTCATACATCGTCTGCGGATTGTCCGTGGAGACCGACATGTCAATGATTTCCGGATAATCCCCGGTTCCAATCATCGTATTAAAATTCTCGCTCTCCGAACCGCCGACCGGCACGATAAAGGAAAAATCAAGCTTCCTTCCCGTCTCCTCGGTACCGATGCCGCCGTTTTTCACGTCCCAGTATTGCTGGTTTATGTACTGTGCCACCGGGTTATCCTCGTATACCTGGTAATACTGGCCTTCCCCGTCAATCTGGTAAATCCACCAGGTAAAGGCACCGTCATAATTTCCGGCATCCGCGTCCTTGCCCAAACCGCCGTCGCCAGCATCACCGTCATTCGAACCGCCTTTGCCGCAACCTGCCAACAACGTCATCACCATGGCCGCCATCAGTGCCACGGCCGCAATTTTCTTCCAAAAATCCTTTCTCATTATTCTTTCCTCCATTTACCATAAGTCCTTAGCGTCTGTCCTTTAGACGCTCCGTCGTGAGAGTCCGGCAAGCCGGACTCTTTGTTCCAAACATGATCCGCATTCCCTGGCGGGGTTCTGCACAAACTAACGTGCCGTTTCCGCCAGCTTCATCCCCATCAAGATTTCCTGCTTCCTTTTTTCAAGCACCGTAAAACCGTATTTCTGATAAAACTTTTGCCCGTTTTCATTGTCGCTTCCCACCGAAAGCATCAGCCCCGGTACGCCCATTTCCGCCAAATGCGCCCGCAGCGCGTCAATCAGCTTCGTGCCCAGCCCCTGCCGCTGGTAATTTTCGTCAATGTCAATGTGCAAATGTGCCGGATACTGTCCGGCAAACGCCCGCAAACCGTCAATGGTGCCTTTCCCCAACATCTTCGTCACAGGGTTTTTACTTTTTTTCATGTACAGTTCCGTAAACTTCTTCTCCCATGTTGCAAAATCCGCGGCACACAAGACGTATCCCACCGCCTCGTCCTCTTCGTTTACCGCTACGAAACAATGCTGCGGCTCCTGCTCGATATAATAATGGCAGAACACCGTCAAGAGCATCCGTTTCATCATGTCGCCCGACAGCGGTCCTGGTGCCGTCCCGACACAAATCCGCTCGACACGCTCCCGATCCTTTTCCTGATATTTCCTGATTGCAGCCACCTTTTCACCTCACCTCCTTGAACCGAATTTCCTTCAACTGTGTAAGCCCGCTTCCTTCATATTGCAAGTACAATGCCTTGTCTCCCGAAACGTGCAGCATGGTGCCCGTCGTCCTCCACTCGTCCGACGCGGCGACCAAAACCGTGCCCGCACATTCCTCATCCGCGAATACCTTGAAGCTTCCCTGCCCCTCGCCGCGCACCAAAAGTTCCAGCATCACGTCCTTGTCAAAATGGAAATATTTATACCCGATGCGGGTGCCATTCCCGATATCCGCAATGAACCGCTCGCCATTTCTGCTCATAGTATCGCTTGTAATATTGTTCATAGTATTGTTTGCAATATTATTTGCAGTATTATTTATAATCTTACTTGTAATATAAGGAATGCACTCCTCGATTTTCTGCGGCGGCGTGTGCGGCATCGCCCCGTTCGTCAGGTTACAAGCAATCGTGGCCGAATACGCTCCTTGTACCAAAAGCGGCCCGCCGTTCAAGCCACAGCTCGTCATCTCCACCTGCGGAATGCTGCCGTCAGCCAGAATCTGAATTTTTTCCGCACAGCCTTGCCGACTATACGACGTCTTGTGCGTCTGACGGTGGTAAAACACGTACCATTCCCCGTTTATGTACTCGATGCTGCCATGATTATTGCCGGTGGCCGCCAGCCGGTCAGCTTTCTCTCGCCCGCCAAGCCCAATGTCCCCATTGGAAATGATGGTTCCGCCATAAACAAAATCCCGATCCGGATATTTGCTGGTCGCATAACACAACTCGTGTTGCTGCTCGGACGAGTAGATAAAATAGTACATGTCCTTGATTTTCCGTATCGAGCTCGCCTCGAAAAACGCATGTCCCTCAAAGCCGGTGCCCGCCGCGTCAAACTGTCCCGGCACGATGCGCGCCGGTTCGCCTCTGACCGTGAGCATGTCGTCTTCCAGTTCCACCACGTTGGCTCCCATGATGCCCCATGGGGTGTTTCGCACCTCTTCCTCCGTCTTGTCAAACATCATCATCTGTACCCGGAGCATTTTTTCTTCAAAACTTCCACTGATGTTCTTCAACCCCTCGGGCGCGTCGTCCGGCACTTCTTGTCCTTTGCCGCCCATCGTCTCCTCGTCAACCGCCAGCGACCAGCCATAATAAAGGCGAATCGTCCCATCGTCGTTGATGACGCCCGGGTCAAACGTGATACATTTTGTAAAATCGCTGCCGTCCGCGTTGCGCACGCACCCGTGGTACGCAAACGACCCCGCCGGACTGTCGGAAACAGCCACATGAATCGGACCGGTAAAGCATCCCCCCGCCATGGCATAATATAGGTAATAACGGCCGTCATTTCCCTTTACCACGTCCGGCGCGTACATCGCCTTGTATTTTTCCGAATACGAGGGGTCTTGCTCCTTGCGGTAAGCAATTCCCTCGCTCTTCCAGTTGCCCAGGTCGTCCACCGGTGCCGAGAATACCTCATAATCCAAAAGGCAGAACGCTTCGCCGCCCTCCTGGTCATGCGAACCGTAAATATAAACGCGGTCGCCGAACACATGCGGCTCGCCGTCCGGAATATAGGCTCCCGGCGGCAGATACGGATTCACCGCTTGCTTCTTTTCCATTTAAAAACCTCCTTTCTTTACTGCTACTATACCAACATTTTTCATATACTTATATCATATTTTTCTGGTGTTTGTAACTATCCTCTGGTTTTTTAATTTCTATCATGAGGATGCCCGTGCGCACAAAAAAAGACAAAGCATCATACTTCGTCCTTTCTTTAATATAGAATTATATCCGTTCTAAAAACTCTGCCGGCTTTATCGCGGTAACCCTGATGCGACTCCTCCCACAGTAAAAAAATCACAAAAAATATTCGCAAAAAAAACACGCATATGCCGGAGTCCCCCTCTTTAAGAAGCGGGGGACTTCCCTGACAAGGTTAAATACCTTTTTCGAATGCCCTCCGCGAACACCAGCACTTCCCCGCGAAGTTCCGCCGGTTCCAAAAGTTCCGCCCCGTCCCCAAAAGAGACAATCCAGCCCACGATGCTCGTTTTATCCGTAAAACCAAATGAAAACAACAGCGTGCCGTCCGGCTGCGTGGTAAAGCTGTCCATGCCAAATTCTTCGATAAGCCGCCACTTATATTCCGGCCGTATAATGGCCTTCACCTGATACACGGTCGGGAACACCCGCTCCCCCGAAAGTTCCGGCAATGGAGCCGCACGCTTTTCAAACGCCTCGCCCGCCTGCAAGTCCGTCATCCTCCCCAGCTTAAAGAGCCGAAAATCCGCCCTGCTTTCGCACCATCCCCAAAGATACCAATTGGCCCACTGAAATACCAGATTATACGGTTCCACGACCCGTCTGGATTCCCCTTTGGGAGCAAAATAAATAAAAGAAACTTTTCTTCCGAAAAGAATCGCGTCATGCAGCAATTCGATTTTCGGAGCCAAAGACGCCTTGTACCAGGAGGACAAATCGATTAAAATATGCGCGTCCCCCTTCAACAAATCTGACGCGCCCGCCGACAGCTTCTCCATCAACTGGGCGTAACGATTGGTTCCGCTTACGCTGTCCAGACTCCGAAGCCCTGCCAAAATGGCCTGCATGTCCGACGTGCTTAAGCACGTGCGGTCGATTTTGTATCCCTCCATGATGGAAATGCCGCCATTTCGCCCCGGCTCCGTCACCAGCGGAATCCCCGCCATGCAAAGGGCCTCTACGTCCCTATTGATGGTGCGGCGGGAAACCTCGAACTTCTCCGCAAGGTACGGCGCGGTCACCTTTTCCTGTTGTAATAAAATAGACAAGATTCCTATCATTCGGTCAAGTTTCATGGATATTGCCTTTCTTTTCACACTCTTTTCATAAGCACGCGCTTTGCTAAACTAAACAGCCAAATATTCTGCCAAATCCTCCCGCACGCACGCTTCCACTTCATGCATCACTTCCACGCATTTCTTTTTGCTCATTCCCGCACCCAATCCGACCGCCAGCAATTCCTTCTCCCCCGGATTTGCCCCCTCGCCATCCACGGTCGTCGTATGCTCCCCATAATATGTCGTACTATATGTCAAATCATAAGCCGGACTCAACCGCCACTCATCCTTTGCTTCATCATACAAAAAAGTAAAATTCTTCGAATGGTCGTCACGGTTATGCGCAAACACGTTGAAACACGTCCTGCGAAACATATTATCCAAATCTTCTTCACGGCCATGGGTAAGAATCTTGGTCAATTTCATCAACGCATGATAATCCAAGCTCGGCTGTTCAAAGTCCAGTTCAAGCAACGCTGCCGCCGTGAGCATGTGAATCCGCTCAGGTTCCTCCCCTTTTTTCTTTCGCACGCGGTCAAACCGTTTCACCCCAAAATATCCCGCACAAATCTCAGACGCAAACAGTCTCGTCTCCGGCATGGCAATCCCAGCACGCTTATTCTGCCCGGCTCCACTTTATTTTTCTTCAACAGGCGGTTCAGTAAAATATTTCCCCATGCATCCGGCAGGCTGTCTGCGAACACGCCAAACAAGCCTTGAAAATGTTCCTTCTGGGTGATAAAAACCCGAGGTTCCAACGGCAATGAAAAAGGGCTGATTGCAAAGCCGTTTTCCAGCCAGGCATCCTCGTATGCAAACGCGATTTTTCTATCTGCCGTCAGAACCAGCGTCCCTACATTTTCCCCTTTATACAATACATGCAATGTTTTATCGGTTTTCACGAATGACCTCCTCAATATTTTTATAAGGAACCTGCCCAAATAAGCTCCGAATCTCGTCCGCGCACCCCAGAGCCATCGCAAGCTTGGTCAACGACAGAAGAGAAATTTGCCCCGTCGATTCAAACCGCTTAAGCGACCCTAGACTTACGCCGCTCATCCGGCTCAATTTCTCCTGCGAAATGGAACGCCGCCGCCGAACATTCCTCACCCGTCTGGCCAATGCCTGATTTATCTCCTCCGCCGTTTCCCATACATATTCTGGATGCCACTGGACGCCAACGAAAAAGGGATAA
>CATLEQ010000122.1 GCA_949915905.1 uncultured Lachnospiraceae bacterium
CGACAAGTCCTTGCAGGTAGACCGGGTAGGTGGACGTACGCCGTTTGCCCAACACGCCCGCGCCATAGGTAATGCTGTCGCCGATGCAGGCAATGTGTTTTTTTCGCTCGTTCACTTTCGGGGGACGGGGAAATTCCACGTTTTTTAAATATAATCGGACTCCGGCATATAAAGCGGCGACGAGCAATACGAGGTTCAGTAAGGCCATTAAAAATACTTTTAGTAGATTGCGCTTTTTTGATTTTGTTTTCATCTCTTCCTCCAATTCCTGCCGCTTGTTTACGTTCCACTCCGGTTTGTTCTAAATAAGCGTCGCTGGTGCTTAGAACCGGCTGCGGCTGGCGCAATACTCTCGGCAGATAAAAGCTGTCGTGAGTATATTCTATCAGTGTTGGGGGAATGGTGCAAGCCTTTTCGTGTAGAAATTGGAGAACTCAAAAGTGCCTTTTTGTGCGAAACTGAAAAAAATAAAGGTGCCTTTTTGTGCGAGAACAAGGGAAGCAAAAGTGCCTTTTTGTGCAAAAATGGGTTGAATAAAAGTGCCTTTTTGGTATATAATGATATCAAGGCGGTGATTTTATGAGACGAAAAATTTATAATCAATTATTGGAATGGAAAGAAAAGGATAAAGGGAGTTGTGCGCTTTTGCTAGATGGTGCCAGGCGGGTGGGAAAAAGCTATATTGCGGAACAATTTGGAAAGAATGAATATAAGAGTTATATTTTGATTGATTTTGCACATTTACAACGCGAAGTGCGCGACATTTTTGAAAATGATTTAAATGATTTTGACCTTTTTTTTAACAAATTGTCAGTGTATTATCGAACGGAGCTTTATAGGAGGGAATCTTTGATCATTTTCGATGAGGTACAAAGATTTCCGGCGGCAAGGGAATTGATCAAGTACCTGGTGGCGGATGGGCGATATGATTATATGGAGACGGGTTCGCTGATTTCACTGCGGATGAATGTGGAAAATATTGTGATTCCTTCCGAAGAAGAGCATATAGAAATGTTCCCTATGGATTTTGAAGAATTTTTGTGGGCAATGGGGGACGAGACAACGATTCCGTTTTTGCAGGAATGCTTTGAAGCGTGCCGTCCGCTCGGGCAGGCACTTCACAAGAAGGTTATGAATGACTTTCGGCAATACATTTTGACCGGGGGAATGCCGCAAGTGGTGGATGCGTATAGAAAACAAAAGAATTTTGAGGAGGCCGATCGGATAAAAAGACGAATCTTGACGTTGTATAGGGAGGATATTACAAAGTTTGCAAAAGGATATGAGGCAAAGGTGCTGACAATTTTTGATGAAATACCCTCCCAGTTATCTAAAATTGAAAAAAAGTACAAGTTATCCGATGTTGCCAAGGGTGCCAGATTTCGAGATTATGAAGACGCGTTTATGTGGTTGTCGGAAGCGATGGTAGTGAATAATTGTTATAATGCGACAGAGCCGACCGTGGGACTGGCAATGAGCGAGGAGCATTCTACAAGGAAATGTTATATGGGAGACACGGGATTATTGGTGACGCATGCTTTTATGGATGACAAATTTATCGACAATGAATTATATCGAGATATCCTTCTGGATCGGCTGCATGTCAATGAGGGAATGCTCATGGAAAATATAGTGGCACAAGAATTGCGTGCTAACGGGCATAAGCTGTATTTTTATTCTCGGTCAGATACAAATGAGCGTAGCAACCATATGGAGATTGACTTTTTGGTGAGGAAGAAACGAAAGATTTGTCCGATAGAAGTGAAATCGGGTGGATATAGGGCACATTCGTCATTGGATAAATTTAGGACAAAATTTAAAGGGAAAATTGGCCAGGCATACATTTTATATACGAAAGATATTATGATAAAGGAAGACGTGATTCATTTGCCGATTTACATGACGATGTTTTTGTGAATTATTTTCCATTTGTACGGTTGGATTACTTTGGGGGCTGATTTTTGCCATCTGGCGGCATATACATTTTTGGCTAATTAGTATGATAATTGACCAGAGAAGAGTAGAGGTGCGTGGAAAGAAATGTGGCTTTCCATACACCTCTACTTGAGTTATTGCAATATGTCTTTGGGTGACGGATTCGTTTAAATATTCTTCTTGCGTTTCCGTATCTTTAGGCAGACGGTTCCGGCGGCGATGACTGCCAGCACGCATCCGGCCACAATCAGCCCGACGAAATTTCCGTCCGCTTTTACTACGGCAAATTCTATCTCGGTGCCCGTGGCGGGAATCAGGAGATGGCCGCCGCTTACCGTGGCGTTGGCCTTTTTCCACCCGTTTTCTTCCTTTATATAAATCTGCAAGTTCTTAGTATCACCGCCATCCGGGTGATAGCGCAGGTTTCTGTTTTCCAGGCCGTCGTCCGGCCAGCTTACAATCCAATGCTCAAGAACGTCGTGACCGTCAATCCGGGAGTCCGCCGTGACCGTTGCGCCGTCATTATTTCCGCTGGAGGCTCCGGATGCCGTGTCGCCATCCTGCACCGCCACCCGTGTTTTCGTGTCGCCATCCTGCCCGGTGGAGGCTCCGGATGCCGTGTCGCCATCTTGCACCGCCGCCCGTGTTGCCGTGACGGTATCTCCTTGTTTGAATTGCCCTTCCACGAGTATCGCCGGCCGCTGGTCCTTCTGCAGGTCGTCGGCGGAAAGCAATGTGGCATATTGCAGGTAACTTCCGGTTACGACGGTATCTGCCGTAAGCGACTCGATTTCCGGCTGATCCCAGGTCAGATAGTAGCCCTCCGGGGCTTCGGGGCGGGGATAATCCGTCGCGGAAATTCGGCTCTTATAGGGAAGCCAATCTGTTCTTTGCACCGTATATTCATAATTTTTTAAGTCTTGCTGGCCTTTTTTTGTCTCGCCGATTCGATCGTCCGTGCGGAACGTCACGGCCAGGGTACGAAACGTGTCAGGGGTTCCCGGCAGGGCGAGCATTTCTTCATAGGTAATGCCTTGTGCCTGCCCGGTGTAGCTGACGCGGTCAATGCCGGCGAGCCGTTCCGACACGAAATAGTTTTCATTGGCGGCTCCCTCGACTTCCCCGGCAATCGCGCCGGTAAACTGTTCCCCGGCGACGATGGACACCATGGAGCGGCATCGGTTGACAGTGCCTCCGGAGCCGGCGATGCCGCCAATATATTTGCCCCCGCCGAGTATGCATTTGGCGGAGCTGTCGCGAATGGTGGAAAGGGAATAACCGCTGATGCCGCCGACGTAATCCCCGCCGCTGCTGCTGATGATGCCGTAGTTCTGTCCGTTTACGATGATTCCCAGGTCCATGCGGCCGGCCATGCCCCCGGCACAGTTCTTTTTGGCCAGGACTTCTCCGTAATTTATGCAATCAATGAGAATCGCCCTCGTCTGGTAGGTGTATCGATACGTCTTATGCTCGGCATCCTTTTCGTCGTCTTCCGGGTCTAAGTCGTATTCCATGGCCATGGCTCCCGCGATGCCCCCGACATTTACATCGGCCTCGACAACTCCCGCGTTGGCACATCCCTGCACTTTGCCTTGTGTGGTGTTTACAATGTCCGCGTCAGAGACATCTTCGTACACGTCCTCATAAGACAAATCCTGTACTTCGTCCAGGGCGTCAAGAAATAGGTTCATTACTTTCATGAACTGGGTATTGATCGAGTGCATGTCGGTGAGCAGGGTATCCTTTGAGCCGCGCATCTCATCATTCATCAGAGAGAGCTGACCCGAAATTGCGCTTAATGAAGAGGAAAGCTGCTGTGAACGATTGGAAAATTCACCGTCAATGGCCGGGACGCTCACAGGTTCTTCGTCCAGTATGTCGGATAAGCATTGTTGTAAATCTCTGGCAGAGACATCCAAATCATCGCATGCCCCGTTAAATTCGTCCCGAATGGAATCAAGCTCTTCCTTTTCTTCGTCGCCAAATACGTTGTTTGCCTCATCCCGTATGGCGGACAACGTGTCGTTCACGCCTTGAAAACGATCACGCAACGTGCCGATGTCAAAATTTCCGTCCTCCGATTCCTGCCATAAATCTTGAAGCTGTGCATCTAACTGGTCAGTGAGTTCCATAAGCCGATCCATGCTCTCAGAATCTTCCATCTTTTCCCGCAAATTCGTCAGGTCTTTTCGGCAATTACTCAAGCGGGTGCGAGCCGCTTCAAACTCGTTTTGGATGGAGTGCAGGCGGCTTTGGTAGCTGGCCACCGTGGCCGAAGCGTCATTGATCTGGTTGATGCCGTCATTGGCGTAGTCCACCATGTAATCGCCCATCCACCGCGCACTTTCCCTTGCACTGTCGGTGTGGGCGGAAATTTGCTGCAGGCGGGCATAAACCGTGTCACCGGCATTTCCGGCATCATTTAGAAGCTGATCCAGCATTGTCTGCAGTGTTTCCAGTTCACTGCGGATTTCCGCCATGGCACTGTTTCCGTGGGTGAGGCTTATGTTGGGCACCATCTGGCCGGCAATGCCGCCCACATCTTTTCTTCCGTAAATATGTCCCTCGTTGCTGCACTGTTCCATATAGCCACATTGTCTGCCCACGATGCCGCCCACGTTGTAGCCGACATGGGGGTACCCGACATCACCGGAGTTGGAAGAGGCCCGGATGATGCCGGTCGAATAACCGGCAATGCCGCCGGTATCCGTCGTGGCGGGAGTTTCTTCCCCGGTGGTGTAGTTTTTCCAGAGGCGGTATACCATGTCGCTTAGTCCTTCCAGGCTCGTTTGTTCTTCGGTAAGCACCGTGTTTACCGCCGCCTGGTTCTCGCAGGAGTAGACGACGCCCTCGTTCTGCCCCGTGATGCCTCCCGTAAAATGCGTCCCGATTACTGCGCCGGTTACCGTGTTGTTGACAAGCTGGCCGGTTGTTTCGTTATTTCCGGCGATGCCGCCCACGTAATTCGTGCCGTGAACCAGTCCGGAGAAAGAGCATTCCAGAATCAGGCCGCCGTTGCTTCCGGCAATGCCGCCGGTCTGATTCGGGGAACCGTCGGGAACAATCATGCCTTGTACGTTTAAGTGGCGGATTTCCCCGCTTTCTTGTACGACCGCGAATAGGCCGCAGACGGACATGCTGTCGGAAATTTGGAGTCCCGAAATCGTGTGCCCTTGTCCGTCAAAGATGCCTCCGAAACTTGGGAGGCTTATCGCCTGGTTTTCTAAATCAATGTCTTGTTCCAGAAGAAAGGTTTTCCCCCTGGAGTAGGTGTCAAGCGAGCAAAGCTTTTCCAGAGTACGCAAATCCTGAACGGAATTTACGGTGACCATGTCTTGATAAAATTTGTCGATGTCCACGTCGTTGGCCGTGTCATCCGTGCCGCCGGTTTCGTCGTTGGCCGTATCGTCCGTGCTGCCGGTTTCGTCCCTGGCCGCGTCATCCGTGCCGCCGGTTTTGCTCTTGGCCGCATCATCCGCGTAAACGGGCGAGGGCAGGGCGAGCACGAGCAAAAGAACCAGGAGCAGGGCCGTTATTTTTCTGGTTTTACGCATTTTGAGAGTCCTCCTTTCCGTCATCTGTCAAGGCGTTATCCGACGCGCAGGCACCGCTTTCTGCTGCATATGTGTTGCTTTCTATCATTTTGCCACCTGTCATTTCGCCTGCATTTTCGTTAAGCGCCTTCCCGTAAATGAGATTCACGTTGACATCCCCGTCCACGACCGCGTTTACCATGCCGTAAACCCGGCCGGAAATTTCTCCCGACACGAAGCCGTCGATGCGGGTGGTTCCTTTTACGACGCTGCGCTTAAGCGGTGTCGAGATGGCAAAGGAGGTCCGGTCGATTAACTTTTCACCTAGCAGTAAAAGCTGCGGCAGCACGAACATGACGATGATGATGGAAATAATCGTGCCGCGCCCTAGGCTCTGTCCGATGCCGGCGATGGCCGCTTCCGAGGTCAGGTTTCCAATCAATACGCTTGCGAGTGCCATCATGGAGCCGGACGTGATGATGGTCGGGAAGGCGAAGTTCAGTGTCTCGACAATCGCGTCGCGTTTTGTCATTTTGTCCTTCAGCTCCATGTAGCGGCTGGAGATGACGATGGCATAATCAATGTTGGCACCCATCTGTACCGAACTTACGACCAGATAACTCATGAAGAAGACACCCTGGCCTTGCAGGTAGGGGATGCTGAAATTAATCCAGATACAGCCCTGGATGACCAAAATAAGGAGCAGCGGCATGCCGACGGAGTTGAATGTAAACAAAAGCACGGCCAATACAATGATGATGGAAACCACGCTGATGATGACGTTATCCGTGGAAAATGTTTTCTGGAAATCGTATTCGCTCGAGGAATCTCCCACGACATAAATTTCACCTTCGGGATAATATTTACGGGCAACGTCCTCTATGGTGTCCAGAAACGCGTAAGTTTCGTCCCCGCCCACGGGAAGTGCAAGGTAAATGAGCGCGCGGCTGTAGTGTTCCCCTTGCAGTTGCTTTTTTCCATTGCTCATCTGGGTGTATGCGTCCTCGAGAGTGTCCATCAGGTCGTCTTCCAGTGTCACATAGCCCTCTTGTACCTCTTCATAAACGAAGAAGAACATATCCATCAAAGGCACGCTGTAGCTGGAAATGCCGCCTACGATTTTCCCGTAATTTTCCTGGTTTGCCGCATAGGCGGTGTAGAGGAGTTCGGCCAGTTCATAGTCCATGTCGATGAGCTCTGAGAACTGCCGCGGTGTCAGTTTATCTGTCAGCATATAGCCGCTCATGGCTTCCGTGTTGGAGAGGCCGACCGTACTGGAGACCTCCTCGTAGTTGGAAAGCTCCGCCAATAGGCGGCTCTCCTTGCCGTAATTTCCCGCCGGGACGACGAGTGCCACCATGTTGTCCGAGCTGAAGGTGTCTTCGATTTTTTGTGCCGCAATCTGCGTGTCATTTAATTGTGGCGTTGTCAAAGAGCTATAGCCGTAGACATAAGGGCATTTTGCAGAGAAAAAGTAACCCACGATAATCAGCAGCACGAAAATCGGAGGTATGACAAAACGGGTTTTGTAGTCAAATTTTCCGACGAACGGAATTTTTGGCACAAAATTTTTATGCACGGTTTTGTCCATCCATTTTCCGAACAGCACGAGCAATCCGGGCATCAGTAAGAATACGGACAGCAGGCTTAAAAGGATGGCCTTGATCAGGCAGATGCCCATGTCCGGCCCGATCTTAAATTGCATGAACATCATTGCCGCCAGGCCGCCGATGGTGGTGAGGCTGCTGGCGCAGATTTCCGGGATGGCCTTGCTTAATGCGACGACCACGGCATCCCGGACGGGGAGCGTTTGGTGCTCCTCTTTATAGCGGTTGCAAAAGATGACCGCATAATCGACGGAGAGGGCGAGCTGCAGCACGATGGTGACCGAATTGGAGACAAAGGAAATCGTGCCTAATAGGAAATTCGTGCCCATGTTGACGATGGCGGCGGAGACGAAGGTCAAAAGCAACACCGGAACTTCGGCGTAGGTCTGGGATGTCAAAATCAATACCAGCACGACGACGATTGCCACATATACGACAATCTTGCTCATCTCCATGGTGATGATTTCCTCCGAGGTGTTTTCAAAGGAAGAAGTATAGTAGACGTCATAGGTGGAAAGGGCATCCAATACGGCCTCGTGCGCTTCCATGCATCGTTCGTCGGATTCGTCATAGTCGTAAGTCACGGAATAGAGGGCGGCCGATTGGGCGTAATGCTCCGTCGTGTCGTCAAATGCCACGGACTGCACACCGTTCATCGCGGCGATGGAATCGCCAAGTTTCGCGGCCTCTTCGTATGTAATGCTGTCGACCATAATCTGGTCCGTACCAAAAGTGACAAATTCTTCTGCCATGACGTCCAGGCCCTGCCGTGTCTTTGAAGCAGGTGGAAGATAGGCGGTCAGGTCGTTCTCCACATTGACCCAGCTATTGGAGAATGCAGAAAAAATGACCAACAAAATGTATAGAAAGAAAATCAGGTTGCGTTTGTCCACGATGAGGTTGGCAAGGCGCAACATGAAATTTTTGTCTGGCTTGTTTTTTGCATTTGAACTCATGTCGGATTCCCCCGTGAAAAGTAATATTACACATGCTCGTTTAATTGACATGTGTTACGTGTTATGATAATATACAAACAGGAACTATTTTGCAACGTACAATTTTGGAACTTTGTCATTTAATTGACAGACAAACCATATTTGCAAATTAACGGTTAGATTTGGCGCATGCCCACCGACATCATCATTTTGTCGGACGGAGGCTGTGCGGCAGGGCGCACGGCCCCGTGAATAGTAACGGCAGCGGGCTGTAATGATTAGCGGGGGAAAAAGAGACGATGGAAGAAAAGGTGGATTTGAGGATTATCAGGACGAGGAAGGCTTTGTTTGACGCGTTTTTGGAGCTTTTGCAGCAGGAACGGTTTGATTCGATTACGGTGAACGTGCTTTGTGAAAAAGCCATGGTAAGAAGGGCCACGTTTTATAAGCATTTTGCGGACAAATATGATTTTTTCGCGGCTTTTGTCCGGCATATTTCGGAGGAGTTTTGTGCAAAAGGCCTGCTTCAGATGCAGGAGGAGCGGCTTGCAAAGAAAGGGAGGGAGGAGGAAACACTGACACCGCCGATGGAATATTGCTTTTTGATGTCGGTAAATTTTTTTGAGTTTTTGCATGAGCATGAAAAAATTATCGGCAATGTCATGGAGAGCAGTGCCTTTTATTTGCTGTTGGATATCATTACGGAGGAGATGTCGCGCGGCTTTTTTCTGGAGTTTAGTGATTATGTGAAAGAGGGAAAGGCGGTATCGATTTCACCCGCCATCGTATCCTCCTTTGTCATCGGCGGCCTGGTTCAGATTTGTAAAAACTGGGCAAAGAGTCCGTCTTGGGAAGAGGTGGACGGGCTTGTCGGGGACATTCGAGTATTGTTAAATTCGATGAGTCTTTCTACGATAGAGGAATAAAGGAAAGGAAGTATAAGTATGATGAATCAGGATTTTGAAACGGTTGCATTGAATGAGGGGGCAAAGGCGTTGGTCATTGTTGACCAGACGAAATTGCCGGGACGGATTGAGATGCTTTCACTCACGAAGCTGGAGGACATCTGGGATGCCATTTATAAGTTGAGGGTGCGCGGGGCTCCGGCCATCGGCGTGTCGGCGGCCATTGGCATTTATGTGGCGGCGAGCCGGTTTGACGGGGTGTCGCATGGAATGAAACTTGCGGATTTTAAGGCGCGATTCCAAAAGGCGAAAGAATATCTGGAAACGTCCCGCCCGACAGCGGTCAATTTATTTTGGGCATTGAACCGGATGCAGAACGTGGTTACAAATTATATGGGAACATCGGTGGAGGAATTGTTAAATCTCTTACATGACGAGGCGGTAACAATATATGAGGAAGACGTTGAGGTCTGCAGGAAAATCGGAGAGCATGCATTGGAACTTGTGAAACCGGGCGACGGGCTTTTGACCCACTGTAATGCCGGACGGCTGGCCACGGTCAAATACGGGACGGCCACG
>CATLEQ010000123.1 GCA_949915905.1 uncultured Lachnospiraceae bacterium
TCTTCGGCTCTTCTCCAAAAAGATCCAATATCTCCGCATTCGTACCGATGCCGAGCGCACGAATCAGCACCGTAATCGGCACCTTTCTGGTACGGTCTACACGCACATAAAAAACGTCATTGGAGTCCGTCTCGTACTCTAACCATGCCCCGCGGTTCGGAATCACGGTCGAAGAATACAACTTCTTACCCAGCTTGTCATGGGCAATTCCATAATAAATACCAGGAGAACGAACCAGTTGGCTTACAATAACACGCTCCGCGCCATTGATTACAAAGGTTCCCGTCTTCGTCATCAATGGAAGGTCTCCCATGAATATCTCATGTTCGTTAATCTCATCGGCCTCTTTGTTATAAAGCCTGACCCTTACCTTTAGAGGTGCGGCATATGTCGCATCACGCTCTTTACACTCTTCGATCGTGTACTTCACCTCGTCCTCACAGAGCCTGAAATCAACAAATTCCAGACTTAGATGGCCGCTGTAATCGGCAATCGGGGAAATATCATTGAACACCTCTTTCAGACCCTCGTCCAAAAACCATTCGTAAGAATTTTTCTGGACTTCGATCAGATTCGGCATCTCTAATACTTCTTTTTGTCTGGAATAGCTCATGCGTGAACTTTTTCCATTTGTGATGGGACGAATTCTTTGTTTCTCCATTGACGCTTCACTCCTTATTTATATTTTACGATGGGCTTATACTACCGCGCCCTTTCTCACTCCCGGTAACGTAAAAAGAGCCTTGTCTATAGCTGAACGTACCATAATGGTATAACTTTCCACAATAGTGCATTTTTTACTATAGCACAAAACTCTTTTGCATGTCAATCTTTTTTTCTACACATTCCAGAAAAAGGCCACTTTTCGTTACTATTCACGGGTCACCGCCCAGGTAACTGAAAAGGCACCTTGCAAACTCGTCCGCATGATGCCCTCTCAAATCCAACCGCTTTTGTTTAAAATTATTTAACGGTAACTTCCGCGCCTTCTCCTTCAAGCTTAGCCTTGATCTCGTCAGCCTCTGCCTTGGAAACGCCCTCTTTTACCATCTTCGGTGCGCCGTCAACAAGCTCTTTTGCTTCCTTCAGGCCAAGACCCGTGATTTCACGAACCGCCTTGATAACTTTAACCTTGGATGCGCCTGCCGCCGTCAACTCTACGTCAAACTCGGTCTTCTCTTCTGCCGCCGGACCCTCTGCCGCCGCTGCAACTACAACGCCTGCCGCTGCAGATACACCAAACTCTTCTTCACATGCTTTTACTAATTCATTCAATTCAAGTACAGACATCTCTTTGATCGCTTCGATCATCTCTGCCGTCGTCAACTTAGCCATTTTTATATCCTCCATTTTTCTTTTTTAATGATTGTAACTATTACATTTTTATGTGTCCATCCTCATCCGGCTGCCAAACAGTTCTTCCTCATCATGCCGCCCGGATGAAACCCGCATCCGCTCCGCCATGTGAGCACGATGCCCTTACGCCTCGGCCGGAGCCGCTTCTTCTGCCGCCGGCACCTCGCCGCCCTGCTCTGCAATCTGCTTGATAACGCGAGCGAAGTTCGAAATCGGCGACTGGATACTTCCGAGGAACTTGGAAATAAGTTCTTCCCTGGAAGGAATCTTGGACAATTCGACCACGCCGTTCATGTCATAAACCGTACCCTCTACAACACCGGCTTTCACTTCCAGCTTGTTCGCCGTCTTTGCGAAGTTACAGATAATCCTCGCCGGAGCCGTCGCGTCATCCTTGGAAATCGCGATTGCGCTCGGTCCTTCCAAATACTCGGTCAGACCCTCGAACTCGGTTCCTTCAAATGCCCTCTTCATCATCGTGTTCTTGCATACCTTGTAAACGATGCCCGCCTCGCGAAGCTGCTTACGAAGCTCCGTGTCCTGGGCCACGGTCAAACCGCGGTGGTCTACAAGTACGACAGACTGAGCGCCTTTGACATCTTCCGCGATCGCCGCCACGATAGGTTGTTTTAATTCCACTTTTGCCACGTCCTGGTGCACCTCCTTATAGAATTTTCAAACGACTGCTAATTAAAGAACAAAGAGTTTCGCTTGCGAAACTCTCGCGCCGGAGCGCGGCTGCGCCAGCAACCATTTTCCTCAGGCGCGAAGTGCGCATCCCCCGGAGGGTTTTGTATCATGGGAAACGAAGTTTCCCATGATACATGAAAATGCCTCCACGTCCAAAGACGCGGAGGCACTCTAGAATTCTCTCGTAAGGATTCTTGTCTTCCTCGGCAGGCGTTTTCTCCTTATGCCTTACGGCACCTGCTGTCTTCGGCAGTCAATTGCTTTATTAGATTACCACCAAAGGCGGTAATTGTCAACATATTTTTTTACTGCAATCTCATCGGGTTTAATTTCACGCCGGGTCCCATGGTGGACGTCAGGGTGACACTCTTCAAATACTGTCCCTTGAGTGCCGATGGTCTTGCCTTAATAATTGCATCAATAAGCGTCTGGAAGTTGTCCGCTAACTGCTCCTCGGTAAAGGATGCCTTACCGATTGGCACGTGGATAATGTTTGTCTTATCCAGTCTATATTCAATCTTACCGGCTTTGATGTCATTTACCGCCTTGGTAACGTCCATGGTAACGGTTCCGGCCTTCGGGTTCGGCATCAGGCCTTTCGGTCCGAGCACGCGTCCCAAACGTCCTACGACACCCATCATGTCCGGGGTGGCAACAACAACGTCAAAGTCCAGCCAGCCTTCATTTTGGATCTTCGGAATCAACTCGTCTCCGCCCACGTAATCCGCGCCTGCGGCCAAAGCCTCGTCGGCCTTCGCGTTCTTGGCAAACACAAGGATGCGAACCTTCTTACCGGTTCCGTGCGGCAATACGACCGCGCCACGAATCTGTTGATCCGCATGACGTCCGTCACATCCCGTCCTGATATGGGCTTCAATGGTCTCATCAAATTTGGCTATCGCCGCTTTCTTTACAAGGGCAATCGCCTCGCTCTTCTCATAAAGGTTTCCCCTTTGAATCTGTTTTGCGGCTTCGATATATTTCTTTCCTCGTTTCATTTCAAATAACCTCCTTGTGGTAATGGCGGGTTCATACCCCTCCCACTAATTTCAATCTGCTTCGTCTTGTTTACTCCACTACGCTGACGCCCATGGAACGGCACGTTCCCTCGATCATGCTCATCGCCGCTTCCAACGTGGCCGCGTTAAGATCGGGCATCTTCGTCTTGGCAATCTCTTCTACCTGAGCCTTCGTAATCGTGGCAACCTTCGTCTTGTTCGGCGCGCCCGAACCGGACTTGATGTTGCAGGCTTTCTTAATCAATACCGGAGCCGGAGGAGTCTTGGTAACAAAACTGAAACTTCTGTCAGCATAAACCGTAATCACGACCGGAATCACGAGATCCCCCTGATCCGCCGTTCTTGCGTTAAACTGCTTCGTAAATTCCACGATGTTGACACCATGCTGTCCGAGTGCCGGACCAACCGGTGGTGCCGGAGTCGCCTTCCCTGCCGGAATTTGTAACTTAATATAACCTTCGATTTTCTTTGCCATTTTTCATTACCTCCTTGTGGTACTTGCGGGACTTACCTGTCCCTCCCACTGTCTTAATCCATCTTTCTTACTTCTGCGAAACCAATCTCGACCGGTGTCTCCCGGCCAAACAGTTCTACATTGATCGTCAGGCTCTGCTTCTGCTTGTTCACGGACTGGACGACACCCGCCGTACCTTCCCATGCGCCGCCTGTCACGGTAATCGTATCACCAACCTCAAAAGCGGCAATCACGCTGCTGCCACGGCCGATTCCAAACTTCTCCATCTCCGCCTCTTCCAACGGGACGGCCTTGGACCCCGGTCCCACGAACCCCGTCACGCCACGCGTGTTGCGGACGACGTACCACGTATCGTCATTCATAACCATGTGAATCATGACGTAGCCCGGAAACAGCTTCTTCATGCTGACCTTCTGGACACCGTTTTTCAGCTCGACTACTTCCTCCAACGGAACCCTGACTTCCAGGATCTGATCCTCCAGATGGCGATTTTCAATTGTTTTATCAATGTTCGCTTTCACCTTGTTTTCATACCCTGAATAGGTATGGACTACATACCATTTTGCCTCTGACATATACTCACCTTTCCGCTGCAGCCAGAGCTACCTGACCAGCAAGTCGATTCCGTATTTCATGATAGCATCGATTACTGTGATAATCGCGCCCAGACATACAGAAACTGTCACAACCGCCGTTGTCTGCTTCACAAGTGCGTTTCTGTCCGGCCAGATGACCTTGCCAAACTCCGTCTTCAGCCCTTTGAACCAGCTTTTCTTCTGCGTCTTTGCTGACTTCTCACTCATAATATCTCTCCCTCTCGACCTACTACTTCGTCTCCTTGTGCAGTGTGTGTGTTCTGCAGAACCTGCAATACTTCTTGGTTTCCATGCGGTCAGGATGGGCTTTCTTATCCTTCGTCATGTTGTAATTGCGGTTCTTGCATTCCGTACATGCCAATGTGATTCTTGTGCGCACAACTTCCACCTCGCTTTTTTCATACTCTTAAACTACGTGTTACCGACGGCTTGCGAAGCCGTCTGCTTTTAGGCATAAAAAAAAGACCTACTTCCATTCGCCAGACGATTGTACCACGCCGCGAGCATGGAAGTCAAGTCTTTTCTTTATATCTTTATCCTTTCTTTTCCTCACTTCCAAAATTTGCTCTGGATTTTTCCCTGTCTCTGTGCTATGATAATTGCATCAGGAGGAAAACGCATGGACGAAAAACTTGTAGAATTGCAGAAGCAAGCCGCATCCACCGTAGATTCGCTTCTTCGCATTACCGAGGATATCGGCAGCTACGTGATCACCCCCTATGGGACCGCGGACGGAGCCTTCGTGGATCTCCAGTGCCAGATTTTCCTAAAGCAATGCCAGAGCCTGGAACAAAAGCTTTTGCGTCTCCAGGATTCCCTGACGTTTTTTGAAAATCCAGCGGCACAGATTTCCGAGAACGAAGCCTCCTCCCTCGGCATTACCCGGCAGATTGTTCTTCAGAATCTTCAGATAGTGAAGGAGAAGCAACTTTTGCTTCAAGGCTTTCTCTCCCATTCCCGGGAGTACGACACCCTCTCCCAGGAATCCCGATTACTGCAAGAACAAACGAAGCTTCTCGAATTTCAACGTGTTTTAAACGATACCAAGAAGCATTAGGGGTATGAACCACGGGCATTATTATACTTCAGAAAGGATATATCTATAATGGAAGATAAAAAACGAACCCCCTCGCCTCTCCCGGCAGTGATTACGGCCGGACTATATGCCGGAATCCTTTTGATTTTGCGGCTTGAAAGGGATAACCTCATCATCCGGCTGGGCATTCGCCTTTACCGCCAGCTTTTTTTCATCGTCCTGATTGCGGGCGGGCTTATCGTCATCGCCCTTCTGGTTTATTTTCTCTTAAATTGGAAACAATACCAGACACAAAAACGCACGCAGGACGAGGAGACGGCCAGACAACAAGCCGCCTTGGAGGAGGAAGCCCTGGAAAAAGAACGGCATCGCGAAATTTTATCCGTTTCCAAAAAAATGGACGCGATGCGACTCAAGGAACTGTTAGCCACATATGAGACGCAGACCTGGAGCATGCTGGCCCAGCCGATTGCCAAGATACGCATGCAGTTGGACATCATGGACGAATACCAGGACAAACTGGTACATTTGCTGGAAACCAATGGCGCGGACAGCCTTTCCAACACCAACGAGGTTTTAGACCAAGTGGAACAGTACCTCTGTAAAAATGTGCGAAAAGTCCTGAATTACATGGATGTCGCGGATGAAGACAGCGAAAAGGATGTGGAACAAGTAAAATTGCGTCTCAACGCTTGCCACGAGGAAGGGCAAAAGCAACTGCAGCAGGTGCAGGAATTTCTCTTTGCCCTGGCCGAATTTTTGAACAAGCAGGGTGACGATGACAATAGCATGGATTTGCTCAATATTTACAAATCCACGATTCTTTCCTCCATCCAGGAGGATTAAGGAACTATGCACGGTGCCACGAGCGCCAAGAAGGAGGAAACTATGTTTACACGAAAAAGAAAAACAGCACGGGTTCTTGCCCTTCTCTCTGCCTCCGTCCTATTATTGGCCGGATGCGGGGACGACCCGGTACGAACCAGCCGTGAAAGCGGGAACCTAAGCTACGAGGATGCCACTGCCGAAATCGATTCCATGCTGAAGAAAGTAGACACGTCCACCGTCTCCAAACCGAATCTGGACATTTATTCGGATGACCTTTCCCAGGCGGAAGCCCTGGCGGATATCAGCACCTTTCCCCTGACGGTGGAAGGAAACGGGGACATCGACATCGAAATCGCTGCGGCGACAGAACTCTCCGCAGATGCCCCCGACGACTGGATCAACATTGTGGCACAAAATTTCAACAAGTCCGGCCAGACGGTGAACGGAAAACGAGTCACCGTGTCCGTCCGCAGAATCACCTCCGGGGAAGTGGTCACTTACATGACCGCGGATGCCTATCATCCCCAGGTGTACATTCCTTCCAACGCCGCCTGGGGAATGATGTTAAAGTCTTCCGGCATTGGCGTGGAAACCCTTTCCGACCGGATTGCGGGCAACACCGCCGGCATGCTGATTAAAAGCGACGTTTATAATTCTTTTTTAGATAAATATAAGGAAGCCACCGTATCCAACGTGTTGGAAGCCACGCTGGCCGGGGATTTAATGTTTGCCTACACCAATCCTTACACCTCCAGCACCGGATTGAACATCCTGACCGCGATGTTAAAGTCCTTTGACCCCGACAACCCGCTCTCGGACACGGCCCAGAGCAAGCTGCTGGAGTACCAGCGTGAATCTCCGCCGGTCGCTTATACTACCGCGGTTCTGCGCAATCAGGCCTCAAAAGGAATCATCAACGCGATGGTCATGGAAGAACAAGCTTATATCAACACGCCGGAGCTGGCGAATTACGAGTACATTCCTGCGGGAATCCGACATGACCACCCGGTGTACACCTTCGATTATTGTACCGAGGAGGAGCGCGAGGCCGCAGCCTTATTCACGGACTACTGCCTCACGGATGAAAACCAGAAGCTTGCCACGGAAAAAGGCTTTAACCGTCATGATGATTACGAGTCCCAGGATCCCGGATTAGACGGCACCGGTTACCTTACGGCACAGAAGGTTTGGAAGCAAAACAAGAGCGGCGGAAAGCCGATTATCGCCGTATTCGTGGCCGACGTTTCCGGTTCCATGGCCGGAGAACCCCTAAACTCCCTGAAATCCTCCCTTGTAAGCAGTGCCGCTTACATCGGTTCGGAGCATTACGTCGGTCTGGTAAGCTATGCCAGTGACGTCACTATCCACCTGCCCATCGAACAGTTTGACGCCACGCAGAAAGCTTACTTTACCGGAGAGGTGAAAAACTTGTCGGAAGGCGGCAGCACCGCCACCTACGATGCCGTTTTGGTCGCTCTCGACATGCTGGCCAAGAAGGCCAAAGAGGTTCCTGATGCCAAACTGATGATGTTCGTACTGTCCGACGGAGAACAAAACGAAGGTTATAATTTAAGCCGGATCACCCCGATCGTGGCCGGCATGCAGGTGCCCATCTACACCATCGGGTACAACTACTACGATGACAACGGCGAATTACAGCAGCTTTCCGATATCAACGAGGCGGCTTCCTTAAATGCCACCAGCGATGATATTGCAAACCAGCTACGGAACTTGTTTAATGCCGCAATTTGACCAAAGAGTCAGTCGGACAATACCGATTTTTTCTCATCAAACAAGCAGGAGTTTCCATTTTCGGAAGCCCCTGCTTCTCTTTTTTCTGCGCATTCATTTTTTCGCATGTTCTTTTATACGTTCATCCCATGCTCCTTCTTCCACGCTTTCACTTGTTCCAATCGCTCTTTGAACGTTCCTTCCGCTCCCTGCCCGGTCGGCACGTAATATTCCCTTCCTAAAAGCGAATCAGGCAAGCACTGCATGTTCGTCAACTTTTCCTCGGTATCATGGGCGTACTGGTAGCCCTTCCCATAATCAAGCTCCTTCATCAGTCCCGTGACCGCGTTGCGTATCACCATCGGCACCGGCTCCGCCAACTGCCGCTGCGCATCCACCTTCGCCTGCCCATAAGCCCTATAGAGGGCATTCGACTTCGGTGCCAGGGACATATAGACAACGGCTTGTGTCAAATGCACGCTGCACTCCGGCATACCGATCAAATGACACGCCTGATAGGCGGCGACGGCGATTTCCAACGCGTGCGGGTCTGCCAGCCCGACATCCTCGCTGGCAAACCGGGTCACCCGGCGGGCGACATAAAGCGGGTCTTCCCCGGCCTCAAGCATCCGCGCCAGCCAATACACGGCGGCATCCGGGTCAGAATTTCGCATCGACTTGTGGAGGGCGGAGATCAGGTTATAATGCTCCTCCCCCTTTTTATCATACAACAAGGCTTTTTTGGACGTACATTGTTCCAACGTTCCCAATGTGACGGTCACGGAACCGTCTCCGCCAATCTCCCCGTTTAGAATCACCATTTCCAATGTCGAAAGTGCCGTCCTGGCATCCCCGTTTGCAAATACCGCAATCATTTCCAACATTTCTTCCGAAATATGGATTTTCTGGCCGCCAAATCCCCGTTCATCTGTCAATGCCCGCCGAAGCAACGCCGTCAGCTCTTCCGTTTTCAATTCCTGCAATACGAATACCTTGCAGCGTGATAAAAGAGCGCTATTAATCTCAAACGACGGATTTTCTGTCGTCGCGCCTATTAAAATGATGCTTCCCTTTTCCACAAACGGTAAAAAGGCATCTTGTTGCGCCTTGTTAAAACGATGAATCTCGTCCACGAACACAATCGTCTTTTCCCCGTAACGGCGGTTGTCCTCGGCCTGCTGCATGACCGCCCGAATCTCCTTAATCCCGCTCGTGACGGCCGAAAAATCAATAACTGCGGCCTTCGTTCGATTGGCAATGATACGGGCAAGTGTCGTTTTCCCCACACCCGGCGGCCCCCAGAAAATCATGGAGGAAATCTGGTCACCCTCAATCAGGCGGCGAAGTACCTTGCCCGCTCCCAGCAAATGTGTCTGCCCGGCGTACTCGTCCAATGTCTGCGGTCGCAGGCGGTCAGCCAGGGGCTTGGGAATTTCCCTCTCAAATAATGTCATCTGTTCCATAACAAACTTTCTCGTTTCATTTTATGATGTTGGGGTCAAAACAAGTTTTGACCCCATGATACCCACGGATTACTCCGCACTACGTGCTCCCGTAATCCTAAAACACCTCAAATCCGCTCATTTTCCTACGGAAAATGGCTACTTTTCGGTGTTTTGCGGGTCCCAAAGTCATGCTTTTCCATGCAAGCATG
>CATLEQ010000124.1 GCA_949915905.1 uncultured Lachnospiraceae bacterium
GAATGCTGATGGACGTGGACATAAATTCGTTAAACAGCGTCTGCACTTCTGCGGCGTTTCCTGATTTTACGGCGTCGCAGAAGCGTGTCCACCGGGTCGTGTCACTTGTAATGCTTAGCTTGAACCAGGAACGAATCCGTTTTTCATAGATTCTTAGCACTTCCTTGTTTGGAATGACAAGCGTATGGACTTCGCCCTCCGGTTTCTTCGCATCCGTCAGATATCCGGTGGCAAAGAGCACGCTCCACAAATAGGTCTGGCGCACGTCCTGGTCGGAGCTTTCAAGGTCGGTATAGGTCAGTTCCGGAATCAGCACCTTTTCAATCGCCTCGCCGGAAATCAAGGTCTCGATTTCACTTTTGGTCGTTTCTGTCGCGGTTGCCAAAATGTCCTGCACGATGGCGTTGCTGCTGCTATTTTCCCAGTGGGTTTCCATGGGAGCTTGTGGCCACGCGCGTAGTTTGTCACATTGATTGAGTACGTCCCACGGGCAGTATACGTCCACGTCTCCGAAATGATATCCGTCATACCACTCCTTGATTTGCTCATATGCATGCTCGATTTCATAATAGCGAAGCATCGCCCGCACCTCGTCGTCCGTAAATCCAAAATATCCTGCAAAATCCACGTCGGAAATGGTTTTTACCTTGAAGTTGTTAAGTCCGGTAAAGATGCTTTCCCTTGCAATTCTCAAACATCCCGTAATGGCGGCGAAATATAGGTTTTTATTTGTCTTAAGTGCCTGGCTGAACAAGGAACGAATCAAGCCGACCATCTCGGGATAATAATCGCTTCGGTATGCCTTGTCTAAGGGGACGTCATATTCGTCGATTAAGAGGATGACTTGGATTTTATAATGTTTGAAAAGCAAGTCGGTTAAAAGTTGCAAGCTACTGTGAAGATAAACCGGTTTTTCAAAGTCACCTCTGATTAAACGAATCAATTCATCTTTGTCTAATGCTGTCAGGTTTTCACTGTTCAAAAGAAACTGGAAGCGTCTTGCCTCCCGACTGATTGTGATGCCCAGCATGTCATACGCCGTCTGGAAGTCCCGTCCTTCCACGTCCTTCAAGCTGATGGAGATGACGGGATATTTTCCCATGTATTGTTCACAGATTGCCGTTTCTTTTGAAATCGCCAGTCCCTCAAAAAGAGAAGGATCCGTGCCGATTTCAAAAAAGGTTTTCAACATGTCCATGTTGAGGCTTTTGCCAAAACGCCGTGGTCTTGTAAACAGATTTACACTTCCGCGTAAGTTTATAAAATCGCGGATAAAATTTGTTTTATCGACGTAGTAAAAGTCATCCCTTTTGAAATGCTCAAAAAATTCAACTCCGATTGGAAGTTTTTTCTTTCTGCCCATAATGTGATACCTCCGTTTCCTTTGGAGTATTGAAAAATCTTGTATCCATGTCCGACGAAAGGCTGACAGGGATTTCGTCGTTAAGGGTAGTATAACAAGTTTGAAGAGATGATTCAATGACAATCTGCCATTTTTTATGTTGAAAAAACCAATTGGTATTGGTGTCGAAAATTTTAATGACCTTGCAGGTAGGTCGTACTATTATGTGGATAAGACGCTGATAATAAAAGAAACTGCTGAATTATGTAAACATTGATATAAATGAAAAGTGGCAGGGGTTTAAAGTTTTTGACCCTGCCGCTTTATTCCCATCGATATTCTGTTTTTGCTTTTGTCTTCTGCATGACGCGCGCCTTATCTTGCGAACGCAGGAACGTAAGCCGGATTCATGGATGCAAGTGCCATCGTAATCTGCTCATGATTCTCTCTGAAATAGTTGACAACCTTCTCAACCAGTCTGTTCGACATCTCCATCATCGCGTTTACCGTTTCATAATCGAGGTTCATAAATGTCATCATAATAAATATCTCCTTTCAAATTTAAAAATATAAGTAAGTATTTTGTCATCCAGACTCGGCTTCCTGCGTTTGCAATTGCTCTTGTCTGTTGACATGTATTATACTATCATGACTCGAAAGGAAAGTTTAGATGATTTTTTGACCAAAAACTAAGGCGATATTGACATTGAATGGGCTGAAAGAAAACAGTTGATGCATGGTGATGAAACTTATATTCCGCGTGCAACTCCACGGTTTGTTACGAAGTGTTTTACTTGACGAAATAAGAGGGGCATAGTATTATTTAAGCAAAGAAATCTGACTCAGAATGAATGAGTTATGAGATTAGGGAGATGATTTGATGACTAATACAATTACGGCGAATAACGTATCCGCTTATTTAAATAAGGTGGTCAAAATTTCTGACCTCAGTTCGATTTATGATTTGTGGATGATTCTGATTCGTCCAAATGATTCTGATTTATCTGATGATGAAGGCATTTTGTCTTTTGTTGGGGATGAACCGAACGAAGAGTCATTTTCCTTGTATCAAAAAGGAAATGCGGTAATTCCGATTTATAACGATAGTATTGAATTGGAAAGTGATATGTATTATGAAGAATAGTTATATTAAATTATTCATGAATCAGCACAATGAATTCCGAACAGAGGCGGCATTATCATTGTTTGGGATTCGATTTACTAATGTTAACGTGAAAATAGACACGGGATGTGGAGCAACGACTATTTTGACTTCAAAGTTAGGTATACCAAAAACAGAGGCACAGAAATTGAAAAGGCAGGATTGCCTCGACCATTCCATAGGGAAGGCGGTTTCGTTCGGGGTGAATGATAGTAAGCAATTTCGTGAAATGGCCAAGGTGGCGTTTAGGATGGGACAGTTTGAAAATTTACCGTGTGTGTCTTTTGTCCATGAGATGGATGATTTTGAAATTGCAGGAGCCTTTATTGGAAATGCGGAAGTGAAAGTGAATTATGACAGAACGGGAAATATACTAATCGGCATGGATGTGATTTCGACATGGGACACTCACATAGGAACTTTAAGTACGGGAGAGACGATTTTGTTGGCATGTCCCAAGAAATATGTAAATGCTGAATATTATAAGGAGCTAGAAAGATTTTTTAGACTTAGGCCGGTAATTAAATTTGGATAAGTTGAGATGGAACATGCGCGCGAGTAGGGGAAAAATCTCCCCTACTCGATTACGTCGAATCTTGTGTGCCGAACGCTACGCTAGATTCCCATTTCCGTAATGATGTTCTGCAAGTCTTTCCAGTCCGTCCGGAGTTGTTCAAGCTGCGTCCGTCCCTCCTCGGTAATCTTGTAGTAGATGCGGGACGGGCCTTTGGAGACCTCGCCCTTGAACGTGGTTGCGGCTCCTTCCTTGTGCAGTCGCCGCAGTATGGCGTAAAACGTGCTTTCGCTTACTTCCGGAAAATAGTTGTGCATGTTTTGGATGATGTCATAGCCATACATCGTTCCTTTTTCAATATAATAAAGAATACACATTTCCAAAATTCCTTTTTTCAATTGTGCGTCCATATGGCATCCCCCTTTCTACACGTTGTCTTGTGAAGAACTCTGGCCTTGTGCGGATTGATTCTTCGCATCATCCTTCGAGGCATACAACATGCTAAGCAGCATCTGGAAAAAAAAGGCGAGTGCGATTCCAAGTCCGTAAATGGCCAGACACTGGATGCAAATATACAAAAGGGTGTCACCGGTCGCGGATAAATCCATACTGGAAAAAATACCTCTGGTCTCCATGATAAACAGCAAGGCACCCAAGGCATGAACCGCCGCGGGAAAATAGTGGACGGAGGTGCAAAGGGTCATGAACATCGTCCATATAAGTAACAGTAAGACCAGAATCTGGAACAAGCAGGAAATATAACCGATGGCGTATCCGGTCTGGAGCGGCCCGATGTGTTTCGGTAAAACGTCCACATGCCTTATAACGTATCGTGCCAATCGTTCTACCAACAGCACGAAAACGGGAAGAGCGCAGTGCACGATAAGAAGCGGCCGGGGAATGCCTCCTATGAAAACGGAGCTCTTTTTTGGGGACTCGTCTCTGACTGCAAATTTGTGCTCGATGCTTGCCAGTTTACCAAGATGAAAAAATCCAAACAAGGAAAAGCTGCTTATGGCGAGAAAAATATAGGCACCATATGTAACATGAAAATAGACATATGAGGCGACAAGGAACACACAGAGCCAAAAGGCGAGGTGCTTGTAGAAACGCGGCTTGGCCTCCGGAGATTCCTCAAGGAGCCTGTCAGCCACGCTCTTTGGAGAACCCCACTGGGCGACAATGGTTTCCATCGTGGCTCCTTGCTCGTGGTCGATGGATAAATACTCCTGATAATCGGCCAGGATTTCCAATACCTGTGGGAATGGGAAGTGCCATGTCAGGTGTCTGCCCAGGGCGGACAAGTACTCGGCCTTGGAGGTGATGGCGTTTTTTTCTTGGAATAGGTTTTGTTTCATGAGATACCACTCCTTTCGTGTTTACGTGATGTTGGGGCAAAACGGCCACTGTAACTACTGTACATAAATTACTAATCAATAAACAGTAGATGATATCTATACTATATACTGGAAAACTAAGAAAGTCAAGAGAAAAATACATTAGAAATACAATTGTGATTGAAAAAACATGGGGGATACCATATAATGGTACAAGTGCGGGTGGCGATTGCGAGAGTGCTTTGCACGAAGCAATCGACTTTTACTCATAGCGAGGCTTGCGCCAGCAAACATGTATATTTAGGAAAGAGAGTGTTACACAACCTATGAAAGCGTGGAGAAAACCGGATTTTAGCGATCCATTTTACAGACAAATCAAGAAACTGGTCATTCCGATCGTCATCCAGAACCTGCTGAGCGCGACGGTCAATTCGACGGACGTCATCATGCTCAATTATGTCGGGCAATCGGCAATTTCGGCAGTTTCTTTGGCGGCGCAGTATGCCACCATTTTATTTATGTTTTATTACGGGCTGGGGACGGGGGCCACGATGCTCTGCGCCCAGTATTATGGGAAGAAGGACTTTAAGGCCATCCGTATCGTGGAAGGCATCGCCTTGCGTTTTTCCGTGGCGGCCTCCAGCATATTTGCCCTATTGGTGCTTACAATACCGGAACTTTTGATGAAGGTCTATACGAATGACGCGGAGCTGATTGCGCTCGGCGCGTCGTATCTGCGCATCTTGTCCGTCTGCTATCTTTGCTGGGGCGTGATTGAAATTTATTTGGCGGTGCTTAGAAGCATCGGCCAGGTTGCCATTAGTACCGCGCTTAATGCGTTGGCATTCGCGTTGAACATTATTCTGAACGCGGTATTTATTTTCGGATTGTTTGGCGCGCCTAAGTTAGGCGTGGTCGGTGTGGCAATCGCCACTTCCGTATCGAGGGTCGTTGAACTGGTCGGCTGCATCATCGTGTCAATGCGGAATGAAGAAGTTAAAATGAAACTGTCATACATGTTTCGGAGGAACAAGGCGTTGTTTTCCGACTTTGTGAAAATGTCACTGCCCGCCCTGGGAAATGACATCATCTGGGGAGTCGGATTTTCCATGTATTCGGTCATTTTAGGACACTTGGGAAATGACGCGGTGGCGGCCAATTCATTCGTCACGGTGGTGCGAAACTTCGGGACGGTGCTTTGCTTTGGCATGGCGAGCGCGGGCGGCATCCTTTTGGGAAATGAGATCGGCGAGGGAAAGATTGAAAAGGCTCGCGAAGATGCCAGAAGAATCATGAAGCTGACCGTGATAAGCGGCGCAATCGGGGGAATTTTGGTCTTGCTTGTGACACCGATTGTCTTACAAGTGGCGGACGTGACGGAACTGGCACGGCATTATTTGAAATATATGTTGTTAATCAACACCTATTATATTATGGGGGCGGCGGTCAACACGACATTGATTGCCGGCGTGTTCCGTGCCGGAGGCGACAGCCGGTTCGGGTTCTTTTGTGACTTGTTCACGATGTGGGGATATGGGGTGCCGCTGGGATTTATCGCGGCGTTTCTCTTGAAGCTTCCGGTGCTTGGCGTGTATTTTTTGCTGTGCACGGACGAGTTCGTGAAATGGCCTTGGGTGCTCAAACACTATCGCAGTGATAAATGGCTGAAAAACATTACACGGGAGGAATATTAAAGAAAAGGGGTGTCGGATTGCAACCGCACAGTTGAAAAAAAATGTTGACCGGCGTATGTTCATGCAATATAATGATGTTGACAAAATTTTACCATTGACGTGATTTCACATGGTTGCCGCCGCGACGCGTAGGCGGTCTGGAATGAAATAACATGGATAAGAAAGGAATCGTATCATGAAACAGTTTTTTGGAATGAGCCAGCGAGGTGATTTGAACGAGGCGGTACGCGGGTTGAACGCCCCCCAATTTATTATGCTTTTTTCAAATGCCGACCAGTTCGAGGGACACGTGAGGGCACTTGAAGGCCTTTATCCCGGTGTTCCCAGCATCGGATGCATCGGCATGAGTTATGACACGAGGATTGTGGAAAAAGGGGTTGGCGTCATCGCGTTTTCCGGTGTCAGTGCCGCGGCCGACGTGTTGGAGGAGGTGTCCGTCATGCCGGTCAAGTATATTGACCGTCTCAAACGTGATTTGAACAAGGTGAATGGCTCGCGGGACGACACCATTTGCATTGATCTTTGCGCGGGGAACGACGCGTGCGTGCTGACCACGATTTATACCGTGCTAAAGCGCAGGGGCATTTCCCTCGTGGGTGGAACCGGGGATGCGGGCAAGGTGTCGGCCAATGGCAGGATTTATGAGGATGCCGTGGCCTATGCCTTGGTCAAGAACCAGAACGGCCGCGTGAAGGCTTACAAGGAGAACATATATCACCAGTTGGAGCAGCACCGCTTTATCGCGTCCAAGACGGATAAGTCCAGATATGTCATTGGAGCCTTGAACGGTCGTCCGGCGAAGCAGGTATATCAGGAGATTTTACATATATCGGAACAGGAGATTCAGACGAGGACGTTCCAGAATCCGTTCGGGAAGCTGAACGGTGACGATACCTGCATCATTTCCATAAAAGAGGTAGACGGCGACGCCCTGGCTTGTTTCCGGCAGGTGAATGATTCCGACGTGCTGGTTTTGCTGGAACTGGGAGATTACAAGGCGGTTGTAAAAAACACCATCGACATGATACGGCAGGATTTCCCGAGGGTCTCGGCGGTATTTTCCGTGAACTGCTTATTCCGTTATCTGTTGTTTAATGAAAATCATTACATGCAGGAATATTTGATGGAAATGGGAAAATTAGGCGGCCATGCGGGCTTCGTGGGCTATGGGGAGCATTATAACAACCGGTTCGTGAACCAGTCTATGACTTGTGTGGTATTTGAGTAAGGGGGAGTATAATCATGCTGTTTCGAAAAAAAAGCGGACAAGGAAATTACAAAATGCCGGAAAAAGGGGCCGGCCTGGGGCCAGTGTTGCACGTGATGGACAGTCTGAAGGATTATCATACGGAATTGGTACAAAAAGAGGTGGCCTCGCTTCGGGAACTGGATGGCATTGGCGCATCTTTTGGCAATGTCCTCGCGGAGGCGGATCGGTTTCAGGAGAGACTGCAGGATTTCGGAGAAAATTTTTCGAGCATCGAGCAGGCGTCGGGGCAGTTCGTGACTGTGAAGGATACGATTGCCTTATCCGTGTCACGCGCGCAAAGCGGGGTGGAAGAACTGAAGAATAGTTCCATGCGGGTGGAGTCGTATTTTTCGGAAATGGAGAGTACGTTTGAAAGCTTGCAGAACGCGGTGGAGGAGATTAAGCAATGTACCGGAAAGATTGCCTCCATAGCGGAACAGACGAACATTCTGGCGTTGAACGCTTCCATCGAGGCGGCGCGGGCGGGCGAGCAGGGAAAAGGGTTCGCGGTCGTGGCCGTGGAAGTGAAGAAGCTCGCGGAGGAAATCAAAGGGCTGACGGAAGCGGTAGATTCCGGTGTCGGGGACGTGGAACGCAACACGGAAAAATTGAACAATAGCATCGACACCTCGCAGGAGGCTCTGGGTGAAAGTCTGAAGAAGGTGGATGACACATATGAGATGTTTGATGAAATCACGCGTTCGGCGGAAGGAGCCACGACGGTGCACATGGAGATTTCGAAGGTGATTGGTGATTCCACGTCGGCACTGCAGATGTTATGCGGGTTCTTTGACCAGATTCGGGACAAATATCAGGACGTGGTAAAGCATATCAAGCGGGCCGTGGGGCTTGGAACCACGAAAAGCGCCATGTTTGAGGACATCGACAACATGATGGCGCAGATTCCGCCGATTATTAACGAATACGAAAGGCGAAGTTAGCGTCGTACAGATGGTGTGCTACCATCGGTACATCAATGCCAAGTTTCTTTGTTATCATTCAGTCGGCCGTGGATGGCAATGTTTTTGAAACACAAATAAAAGGCGGCAGGATTTTTATGTATACGTCCTGCCGCCTTATTTCCAACCATATTTTGCTTTTGCTTTCGTTTCCCGCATGGCGTGCGCCTTTATCTGGCGAACGCCGGAACGTAATCGCCGTTAAGCGCGTTTGCGGAAGCGAGGGTCCGCAAAATCTGTTCGCGATTCTCCTTGACGTACGTGATGAATCTTTCCACCAACTGGTTGGACATCTCCATCATGGCCTTCGTGGTTTCATAATCCATGTTCATAAATGCTGTCATCATAATAATAATCTCCTTTCAAATTCATCTGTTTTTATTTGCTTGTTTTTTGTCATCCAGACTTTGTAAAGTGCGCTTGTCTGTTGACGTGTATCATACTATCATGACTTGAAAGGAATGTTTAGATGGTTTTTTGACTAAAAAATAGGGCGATATTGACATTTGACTCTTTCGACCGTTTCTTGAAGACAAGCGGATGCATAGAGAAGAACAGATTGAATGGTAACTTTAAATAGTACGTAAATCAAAGCTTTTGCGATTTTCGATAGTCCCCCGGTGTCATGCCAAAGTGTTTTTTGAATACGTTATTAAAGTAGGATTGACTGGAAAAGCAAAGAATCTGGCTGATTTCATTCAAGGATTTATTCGTATAAGCCAGCATTTCCTTTGCTTCCTCCAATTTGCACCTCATGATGAATTCCCTGGGACAAAACCCTAAGTCGGAAGAAAACTTACGGTCAAGCTGGCGCACGCTCAAATGCGCATATTTTGCCACGTCGCGGACACTCAAGGGCTGATGCGTATTGTTGCGGATGAAACGAATGCAGGGATAAAGTTCTCCACTTATATCGGCATGAAATTTTACTTGTTTCGTGCGCGTGGTAAAATCCAAAAGCATCGTGTCAATCAATTCGTTTATGCGCGCGGAGGTTATGCAGGCTTCGGCTTTCTGGATGTAGGAATCACTGAGGCCATAGGCACTTTCCAGGTCAAGTCCCCCCTGGATGGCGGCCCTGGTCGCCAAGGTGGCAATACAGATGAAC
>CATLEQ010000125.1 GCA_949915905.1 uncultured Lachnospiraceae bacterium
GAAAATATAAAAATACTGGAAGCATCTCGGATTATTCCGGTTTGTTAAATTCGGATGAGTCAGCCGAACTTGGCAAGGTGCAGGCGCAGGTGGTGGACTATATGAGCCAGAACCTTCCGAGAGTGATCATGGGAGAGATGAAGTGGGAGGATTACACGGTCGGTGTTGAAAAGATAGATACGGCTACAATTGTGGGCTACCTGCAAAAATACGTAGACACGATGAAATAATAGAATGCCTGACAGAGACAAGGTAATAAAAAGCTCATGCAAAGGGCAGGATAAAAGAAAGGGTCGGAGAAATCCGGCCCTTTTGTTGAGAAAATTGCATGATGGGCGGATATTTAGGACGGCGAGGAGATAAGAGCGATGGGAAAAATATTTTATCTGGAGTTTTGACGACGGGTTGGAGCAGAACAGAGAAAATGAGATATGAATTGTAACTAACAAGTTAGATTCGCCCACTTTACTATTCGGATTTATCATGATAAAATATGAGCGTCGGTATATAGAGGGACTGATGCCGCTTTGTAGCTGCAGCTTTAGCGATACTTACGGCAGATAAAACCTGTCGTGAGTATAATAGCTTGTTCGTGTTGTTTTGGAAAGGAGGAAATGGAGTATGAATTGTAGGCAAGTGGGAAAGAAAGCAGAAAGAATGTGTGGGAAGAAAAAGAGGGTTTTGGCACTTGGCATGGCTTTGTCAATGGGAATATTAGTGATTGGGTGCTCCGATGGGGAAACCGTTTTTGACAGGATGGACAGCGAGAAGACAGAGAGCGGCATAGAAGAAATGGAGGAGCAGTTAAACGTGTTGAAATCTTTTACGGCGGAAACATTGGACGGCGACGCATTTACGCAGGACGATATTACGAACAAGGATGCGACAATCATTAATTTTTGGGGCACGACATGCAGCCCTTGCATAGAGGAGATGCCGGACATTGCCGAGTTTGCCAAGTCCCTTCCGGACAATGTGCAGGTGCTTACGGTCTGCCTGGATGGCAAATACGACATGGAGACGGCAAAGGACATATTGTCAGAGGCCGGATATGAGGGAATCACGCTAATCAGCGGGGACGGCGATTTGGGACGGGTCTGCAGTGCGGTTCGGTACACGCCGATGACCATCGTGGTTGACGGGGAAGGAAATATTGTCGGGGACGCACTTATTGGCATGCAGGAAGACGTGGCAACGGTTTATACGGATATGATAAATGAAGTGTTGAAGAGTAGCGGGAAGGCTGAATTGGGAAATGAAGAAGCCGGAGAATGAGTGAGTCGGAAATGGGAAAATCAGGAATGAAAAAGGATAAATTAGTTGGCAAAGAAAACATGGTACGAATCGGAGTTCTTTTTACGTCCATTGTCTTTATCGCCATCGGAATCATGCGGCAGGAGCATTTGGAAGTGTTACAAAAGGCGGTGAGAATATGTCTGGAATGCATCGGGATCGGATGAATGCAGGTCGGCAGAATGATACGGATGGACAGGGCGCGGGCCGGAAGGATGCAAGCCGGCAAAGCAGAGGTTTTCGAAGGATTTCATTTCAACGTGTGGTTCAGCTTTTGTCAGCCGCATTGGTAAACGGATATGTGGTCGGATTTCAAAAAGGGACGATTTTTACGGGAAAGAGCAAGGCGATTTGCGTACCGGTTTTAAACTGTTATTCTTGCCCGGGAGCGTTGGGAGCATGCCCGATTGGTTCTTTACAGGAGGCGTTGGGCGGACGGCATCATTTTCCGTTTTACGTGTTGGGAAGTTTGATGCTTTTTGGCATCGTGCTGGGACGGGCGGTCTGCGGCCTCCTTTGTCCATTTGGATTGGTTCAGGACTTGCTGTATAAAATTCCGGTTCCGAAATGGAAAGTGCCGGGGAGGATTGATAAACCGGCACGATTTTTAAAATATGTGATTTTGGTGGTTCTGGTAATTTTTTTGCCTGCATTTTTGGCGACAAAGACGGGAATCGTGCCGCCATATTTTTGTAAATATATCTGCCCGGCGGGAACGCTTGGCGGCGGGATTTTGCAGATGATTGCAAATCCGGCATTGCGAAAACTGGCGGGAGCACTTTTTTCCTGGAAAGTACTGGTGATGGTCGTGATTTTGGCGGCATCCATGTTCATTTCACGCCCATTTTGCCGTTATCTCTGCCCGTTGGGAGCCTTTTATTCCGTTTTTAATCGTTTTAGTTTTTACCAGATGCACTTTGAAGAGTCTGCGTGCGTCGCGTGCAAACAGTGCGAGAATGCCTGCCCCATGGCGGTGGAAGTGACGAAGGATATAAATGGCCAGGAATGCATTCGGTGCGGAAAATGCAAGACGGTTTGCCGGGCAGGGGCGATTACGTCGGATTTTGTAAGGAAATCATGATAGGGGACAAGGTTTTAGTAGAGGCGGTGGTGTGACCGCCTCTACTGCGATTCACTTAAGATGTCTAAAACGTGAAAGAAGGCGGCGGTGCTATTTTTTGGATAACAGCTTTTTCAACCCTCGTTTCATACGAAAAGAAATGGGGCATCTCATGCCGTTCTTCATGTTCACGGTGAGCATGTCAAAATCCGCCGTGTCGATATAGTCCTTGTTGATAATGTACGAGCGGTGGCAACGGTAGAAACGATGATCTAAGTGAGTCTCGATTTCCTTTAAGCTTCCGGGAAACTCAAGCATTTTATTCATGGTGCAAAGCGTAACCTTGTGCGAGCCGTCCGCGATATGGAAAGACACGATTTCATCAAAAGGAATCGAGGTATGGCGTTCCCCTCTTTTGAAGTGAAAGCTGACGGGCTCTGCAGCTACCTTCGCCTTGATGTCGAGCAGGCAATCGTGAATCCGCGAATGGATTTTGTCTGGTTCATCCTTACAGATAAAATCCAATGCCTCCACCTTGTAGTGAAAGGTTTCTAATCCATATTCCTTGTGTGAAGTGATGAAAATGATATAGCATCGCGGTTGTATCCTGCGGATATGTTGAGCTAATGCAAGACCGTTGATGTCCGCGTTTAAGTCGATGTCAAGAAAAAACACCCCGATGTTTCCCGAAGGGGAAAAGACATCCAATATTTCGTGGTAATCTTGCGTGGATCTCGCCAATCGCATGTCCAAATCGTCAATTAGGATACTCTTTGAAATGTAGTCGGAAAATAAATCAAGCTGCGCCTTGTCGTCTTCACAAATATAAATGTCTAGCATGGCGGGAGTGCTCCTTTCGTAATGAGTAGGTTTGGAGGGCAAGCCACAAAGCCATGTTTTTCCATGCCCTGAAAGACAGAACGAACTGCATGTCACGGACAAGAAACACATGGCCTTTGACCTTGGTGTTACGTTGTTGTTTATCGGGCGGAACGCCTTGAAAGAACTTATGCTTTCTAAGTTGCTTTGTTCTGCCTAATCATAGTATACACCTTTTTATGAGAAAAGGAAAAGAAAATTTCTAAACGTTGTCTTTTAGAGCGTAAACGTAATATTGCATACGAAAATGAATGAAACATGTACGTCTAGGAAAAAAAGTCCGGGTGGACAAAAAAGTAGTATAATGTTTATAAAGAGCGGTGTCAAGCGGGCGAAACAGGGAGGAGAGAAAATGGAACGAATTGTAAACAGCGTGGTAGCGTATATGGATGCAAACGGGGAATGGTCGGAGTTGGAAAAGATGAAAATGCGGCTTGGCTTTCAAGTCCTTTTCCACAACGTATGGATGGTGGCGGTCATTTTAAGTGTTGGCGGGCTTATGGGAGTGCTTAAAGAAGCGGTGTTGTTGTTTCTGGCGTTTGGATTGCTGAAAATAAACATGGGCGGCCTGCATTTTCAGACAAGCCTGGCGTGCTTGCTGTCCACGGGAACGTTTGTCATCGGCGGTTCTTTTCTGTCAAGGCATATGGAGATTCCGTTTTGGATCGTGGCGGGGCTTTATGTTGTTTGTATCGTTGTCTTTGCAGTGCTGGGACCGCAAGGGACAAAGAACAATCCCTTGTCAGAGGAAAGCTATCAAAAGGCGCGAAGGAATAGCATGGTACTTTCCATCGGCTATTTTATTATCACGGTGGCAAGCTATGTGATGCTGGAAAAAATACCATATTTACTACTTATCGCAATTGTATTTGAGGTCGTGACACTGTTGCCATATAAAAAGACAAGTAGAATTTGAATTAAAAGGATGTTTATATATGTGGCAGTTCTACTTTTTGGATGAATATGTTTTCATCAGTTTCGGTTTCCCAGAAAACGTCCTTGTATTTTTGGAAAATTTGCGTCACGTTGTACAATCCGACCCCGCGGCTTTTTCCTTTCGTGGAAATGTTTGGCTGGCGAATGGTCGTGAGGGAAACGCCTTTATCAACAAATGTGTTTTTGATGATAAAGACATATTGCTTTTCCAATGAAACCGCCGAAAACCAGATGGCAGGGGCATCACACTCTAAAGCGGCTTCAATGGCATTGTCAAGGAGGATGCCAATCACTCTGACAAAGTCGATGACCTCCAGAGAAAGCGACGTGATTTCGGCACTGATTTCAATGGACACGTTGATACCCATGTCAGCGGCATATAAGAGTTTGCTGGAAACAAGGCTTTTTAGCTCGGGAATTCCGAGCTTTTTCAGTTGGTTTAAATGCGCGGTGTCCTTGGAAATCTGCCTATTTATAGGAGCGATTTTTTCACTGAAAAATATTTTTAATCCATCCGTGTCCCCTGATTCAATATAGTGGGACATGGAAAGCATGATGTTGAAATAATCGTGCTTGAAAGAGCGTAACGAGTCATATGTAGATTCCACTTGTTCCGTATAACGTTGCAGTGCGTCGAAAGCGTCTTGTCTCGTCTTCATTTCCTGCTGTGAGACGTAGGATTTGAAGCTGAATATGGTTACAATGGCACTGATAATAAAATAACAGCCGAACAAAATACAATTAAAGGTGACGATTTCCGTGGTGTATCCGACTTCCTCCCCGGCGATAATGTTGAATAAGAAAATGAAAAGGCAGAAAACGAGATTCAGCATAATGGGGAGAAATAGACGTATGGAATAATCCAGGTTTATTCGTTTCCTTAAATGTTGAAGGAGGCGGGAGAGGAGCGGGCAAATCAATGTTAAAAGGATGGTACTGGTAATGATGTAAATAAAAAAGGGTAGAGAATCCCTTTCGGCAGGTTAAATAGGAAAAATCCAAAATGTATATAGGAGAGAAGTAACATTGTCAAAAAGCACACAAAACATATAGATTGCAATCAAGGTACACAAATTTAGCAGACGTTTTGGTCGGATGATAGAAATATAGAGACCAACGGTGACAAGCAAAAGAATCACCCCGACATTTCCCCAGACGTATGCCATGAGAATAGTGTTTGTAAGTAAGATAAGAAAAAGAATCAGTTTTTCCTTTAACCGCATCTTAAAAGGCAGGAAACAACAAAGCGGCATAAAGTAAGCAAAAGTATCCGTAAGAATCAAAAATAATAACATCATAACATTTCGGTTCCTTTCGTGTGTCTTTTAGTATAATATCACGGAAAAATGTTTTTGTACAATTGTTTTACTGAAAATTGTATTTTTCGGATTTTTATAAGGAATGCAGGAGAAGTAACGAAGATACGTTTACGCTGTTATAAGCGTTATTTTTTTGCTTGAAAACTACGTTTAAGATAAGGAGATAGACGTTTAAAATATTTTGTTAAATCGGAAGAAATATCAAGTATAATAAGAAGAACAAAACACAAAAGAGAAAGTGAGGTGAAAAAATGAAAGTAGAAGTGAAAAGATGGATTGGACATAATGTTATAAAGCTAGGGCGATATTCAGTCGGAAAAAGTATACGGTTTGGCATGTACGATCCAAAAATTCCGGAGGCATTGAAAGCGGAAGTGAGAGAGTGTGAACGCAAGAGAGAGAAGTAGGAATAAAAGTGAATCGTGTACTTATAGAAAGAGGTGTATCCATTGTGGAATAGAGGAATTAGAAAAATGATTGAATGATAAGGTTGAGTTGCAGAAAAAAAATTTAGATTAGAATGAAAATACGGGAGGTGTTATTGTAAAAAGATTAGCAAAAAGAGTATTATCATTGATTTTGATTGGAGCAACAATTTTGTCGACAAGTGCAGTTGCGTTGGCGGCACCAATTGAGGAAACTGAAAAGGTGATTGATGTGGAAGGAATCGAGCAGTTTTTTTCAAAGAATGACGATGGCACCATGTCAATGGATGCAAAGCAGGCGCGGGAAGCAGGATATTCCGAGTACACGATACAATATGTATGTGGCACCGTTACCAAATGGTGGAAGTTCGGTTACTTTTGGTGCACAATAAGATGATGAGGCCGGGTGGAGGTAAAGTTTTCACCCGGCTTGATAAGAATTTGGGAAAATATTTTTGAGGAGAAATTTGATGAAGATGACTTTGGGTAAGGTGCTAAATTTTTTAGGGTTAAGGGGAAACACAAAAAAAGAAACTTTTTATAAAACTTTAAATTGGCTTACTACTGCCGGATTGTTGATATCAACAATTGCTTGGGCTTGGGCAGTTCCAAACCATATGGAAAAAGCGGGTTGGATTATTCTTGCGGGTACAATTCTTGCTATTCCTAATTTGATATCATGGTGGGGATTTTGCAAAGACCAATGCCATGAAAAGAAAAGGAGAACATGGAGAATAACAGAACTTGTCATGCGTTATGGGATGATAGCGGTTTTGTTTGTGTCAAGGGTGTACCTATCAAACCTAGGGAAAGAAATTCTTTGGGATCTGATTTTTTGTGTTTTGATATTGGGTACCAACGCTGTATCGTGGCATTATCGTAATAAATTGGGCGAGCATTCATGGTAGAAAGTTAGATTAACGTCTGAAATGTTGGCAAATGAAATTATAGTGCACGCATATTTAACTGTAGATATTACATGAAATGTTTTATTATGCCTATTGTTTGCTTTATATATAGAGGAGTGTCGATAAGGATGAAGCGGACGCTTTTGGGTTTTTGCTTGGTGATGATGGGATGTGATGCAAAATCCCTTGATGCTATTTGCGGTAGTGGGCAAAGTCCTTTTCGTTTGTTGTTGGTTGAAAGATTTTGTTCTGGTGTTTTATCTTGAATTTTGAAGCGAGTATTAAAAAGGAGAAAATCTTGAGCTTGAATCACATTTTACAGTGGGATAAGTGAAATGGTTTAAAATTGAGGAAGCATGATTTGCTAAAGAGCACTGAAAAACTGAATTTGCCAAAATGCTTGTAAAGAACAAATTTAGAGATAAAGAACTGAAGGGGGAATATGCCATGCGCCAGAAGACCCAAGCGGCGATTGATAAAACGACGAAAAATATAGAGGAAAGAGCGACCGACCCAAGGATGATAGAGACGCTTTTGAAAATAACAAAGGATCTTATGGAGACCATGGGATGGACGGCGGAGCAAAGCCTGGAAGCCATAGGCGTTACGGAAGATGATAGGGCGAAAATGGTTTCCCGTTTGTAATGTCCGTTTAGGAATCACCGTGCCGTCGCGTCAGCGCAACAATCTTTTCAGTCCGCCCTTTAAGCGGAAGGAAATGGGACATTCCCCGCCATTTTTCATGTGTATGGTGAACAAGTCATAGTCTACCGTGTCAACGAAGTCCTTATTGACGATGCAGGAGCGGTGGCAGCGGTAGAAGCGTTTGTCCAGGTGCGTCTCGATTTCCTTCAAGGTTCCGAAAAATTCGGATGACCTATTCATGGTGTACACTGTGACTTTGTGCGAGTTGTCCGATGTCTGGAAACATACGATTTCGTCAAATGGTATTGAAACATGCCGCTCCCCGATGTTGAAGTGAAAACTATGGGGGGCGGATTGAATTTTTTCATCAATGTTATACAAGCACTCTTTGATTCTCGTTCTGACTTCGTCAGGATTGCCCTTGCAGATAAAGTCCAACGCTTCCACTTTGTACCGAAATGTTTCCATCCCACATTCAACGTGGGAAGTAATGAAGATGATAAAGCAGCGTGGCTGTAATTTGCGGATGCGTTGTGCGAGTTTGAGGCCGTCGATGTCGGACTTTAAGTCGATGTCAAGAAAGAATACTCCGATATTTTCGGAAGGGGAAAAGAGTTCTAGCAGTTCGTGGTAATCTTGTGTGGACAAGGCCAGCCGCATGTCAAAATCCTCGATTAAAATGGTGTTTGAAATATAGTTGGAAAAAAGGTCAAGCTGGGTCTTGTCATCTTCGCAAATATATATGTCTAACATGGCGGATAGCTCCTTTCGTGATGCGTGAATTTGAAAAGCGGGATTCAAAACCGTGAGGTTTCGTGCCGTAGGTACGGAACACATTGTATGAAAGCCGGACGATATTATAGTGGACGACAAAATAATTTGTCGTTCACTATAGTATACATCGTTCTATGTAAAATGAAAAATAATTTCCTAATCGTCGTTTTTGAGCGCGTAAACGTAGTTGCAAGCTTTTGGCAGTTGCAGGCGCTGGATGAAAAACCCGTCGTTCGTCTCGGTTTCCCAGAGAACGCCCCTTTGTTTTTTTAGAATTTGTTCCACATTGTACAATCCGACACCCCGGTTTTTTCCTTTCGAGGAAACGTCTGGCTGGCGGATGGAGGAGAGGGAGATTCCCTTGTCGACAAATGTGTTTTTGATGATAAAGAGATACTGTTTTTCCAATGAAATCGCTGAGAAGTGAATGGCGGGCGCGTCACACTCCAGGGCGGCTTCGATTGCGTTGTCAAGCAGGATGCCCGTCACCCGGACAAGGTCAATGGCATCCATAAGGAGGGCGGGGATTTCGTCGCGAACATCAATCTTCACGTCGATACCCTGGTCGGCCGCGTATAATAACTTGCTGGAAAGAAGGCTTTTGAGTTCTGGGATACCTAGCTTCTTTAATTGGTTCAAGTGGGCGGTGTCCGTGGAAATCTGCTTGTCTATGGGAGCAATCGTTTCATTGAAAAACGTTTTTAACCCATTCATGTCCTCGGATTCAATATAGTGGGACATGGAAAGCATGATGTTGTGATAATCATGTTTGAAAGAACGCAACGTGTCATATGTAGATTCCACTTGTTCCGTGTAGCGTTGCAGCGCGTCGAAGGCATCCTGCCTCGTTTGCATTTCTTTCTTGGAAATGTAGGATTTTACGCTTAATATGGTTATGATGCTGCTGGCGATAAAATAGCAACCAAACAAAATACAGTTGAAGGTGACGATTTCGGTGGTGTATCCTACTTTTTCTCCCGCGATGATGTTAAATAGGAAAATAAAAAGACAGAATACAAGGTTCATCAGGATGGGAAGGAAGAGGCGCGTGGAATAGGCCACGTTTATTTTTCTTGTCAGGTGCTTGAGAAACTTGGCGAGAATGAGGCAAGTAA
>CATLEQ010000126.1 GCA_949915905.1 uncultured Lachnospiraceae bacterium
CAATATGGCAATTCGTCAATGACAAAAACCAGCTTTTCCCCGGATGTCTTACCGCTGACAAAATGCAGCAAATCTTCCAATTCCTGAAATTGGACGCGAGGCAGTTCCGGTGCAAGCACCCTGACCACCTCGTCCGACAACAGTTGGAGATTGCGCTGCGTACTTACCTTTGTCGCGACATAGTAAATCGCTTTTTTTTCTTTTATAAATTCACCTAGCAAGGTGGATTTTCCAATCCTCCTCCGGCCATAAAGTACGGCCATCTGAAACCCTTGCGCTTCATATAATGAACGAAGAGTCTTTAATTCTTCTTTTCTTCCTATAAAACGTTTCATAATTCCATCCACTCCCCGCCTTTTTCTTTTTATTTAAAGCAAAAAGATTTTATTCAAAAAGATTTGACTCAAATTGAATTGAACCAAATCTTTTTGAATAAAATAATCATATCAAATTTCAAGTATGATGTCAATGTTTTCGTGATTCAACGCTGCCATTCACACACCGCGCACTTATAATTCAGCATCGCGCCGGTGCGGGGATGAAGTATTCAATCCAGCGCGAATTTCATGAAGTCTAATTTTCCCCGCCCTTCAAATGTAAAGATCAATTCCTGCACGCCGTCGGGCATCGCGACCGCTCCTTGAAAGCGTTTCCATGTCTTGGAAGGTTCTATTGTAATCTCTCCTACCGGCTTCCCGTCCGGCCCGGTTCGTACCACGAGTTTTCCCTTTGCGCTTCCCCGCACGAAGACTCCCGCCTTTGTAATATGTTCCATTTCAAAATAACGGAATACCGCCGTCATCTTATTTTTTCCATTCGTAATGTACTGGTGCGGTTTTTCTCCCGCCGCGTCCGGATTCGTGTCCGAGCCGTTTTGTGTCAGGTATGGATGCTTTTTTCCCATGGCGAGAGGATGCGAAACCGAAGGCGCATGTCTTCCATATAGATTGCAGACCATGGATGTCGAATAAATTCCCCTGCCGCGTAACGGCCGTCCATTTAATCCCTGCGAGGTCATTTCCACCTGGGGAATCGTACCATCCTCCAATATCGTGATTTTCTCCGCGCACCCTTGTCTGGAAAACATCGTCCGATTCGTCTGCCGATGATAGAAAATGTACCATTCGTCCCCGATTTTCTCAATTCCTCCGTGGTTATTTCCAAAGCAATTCTTTTTATCCGCGTCAAACGGAGCCTTCCCTGCCTGCCGTCTCACATCGGAAAGCGCGTTCTCCGTCTTCAAGCCGGGGCATATGTCACTAAACGAATCACAATTGCTGATAATGACACCGCCATATTTAAATTCCTTGTCCGGATAATCACTCACCGCATAACACAACTCATGCAAATTGACCGAGGAGTAAACCAGATAATATTTTCCATATATCTTTCGAATGGAGCTGGCCTCGAAAAATTCATGCCCTTCAAATCCCGTTCCTTCTGATTCTCCCAGTAAAGGAAGCAGCTTTTTCGGCTCGCTCTTTATAGTGACCATGTCGTCCTCCAACGTCATCACCACCGAGGCCTTCGGCTCCTTTCCGATTGCCGCCTTCGTCCTCGGTCCGTTGCCGGAATAAAGATAAATCGTCCCGTCCCCGTCAGTAAAAATTCCCGGGTCAAATTGTATCGTGTCGCCGGGACGCTCCCCGACATAGGCACCGTCCTAGTCCTTTACCACTCCCAAAAACTCATATTTCCCGGCAGGCTCGTCGCACACCGCGACCCCAATCGAAAGAATTTTGTCATCCGGACAATAATACAGATAATATCTTCCGTCCTTTCCCCGAACCACGTCCGGTGCCCACAATTCGTGATTTCCGCCAGCCATGCGCGGATCTTGTGTTTTCGTATATATGACTCCCTCATACCGCCAATTTGTCAGGTCGTGCACGTCCGCCGAATAGCAGACGTAATCGTTGAGGCAAAATTTCTTCCCGTCAAAACGGTCATGACTGCCGTAGATATACACCCTGCCTTCAAAAACGTGTGGCTCCCCGTCCGGAATATACTCATATTCCGGCAAATATGGATTGCAGATTTGTCGTTCCATGTTCAAACTTACGCCCCTTCCCCTTAAAGTCAACTGTACTATACTACTATACCACACCTCTCGAAATCACACAATCTCCAAGCTGCTCCATTCAGAAATTTCCCCATTCAGAAATCACATTCCTCCCAGCTCCTGCAGTTTCCACTCATCCCGCCAACGGATGACGGGCTTCTCCCCCTCCCATTCAATCGGCAGCCATACATAGCGGGATTTGAACGTATTTTCCCCGTGCTTTTGCTCCACGCAGGACAACGGATGCGCCTTTTTCGGGCTCATGTCCGGCTTGTAATCCTTAAAGTGCCGTTCCATGCCGGAAAGAATCTGCTTTGACATTTTCGGCACCCACCATTCGGGCATCCAGCGATCCGCACAAGCAATGTACTTGTCCATGCCGGGAAGGCGAAGCACACTGGTAATCTGTGAACTAAACGTCGTATCACTCTTGTCACCGATGCACGGATCCCCCAAATCCACGTATTCCCCATGGTAATCGTCAAACATGCACACCTTGCTCGGATTCGGATAATACCCGCTCGTTCCCGACGTGAACAAATACTTCTTTCCATTCCGTTCAAAAAACGTGGGAGCCTCGCGGGTATACGGCGGAAGCAAGCCGTCATAATGGACAGAATATTCGCCCGTCGTTTCCGTATAATCCTCCGCCAGCGTGGCACATATCAATTGGAAATGCGGCCGCTCAAAGAAAATATACGCCTGCTTCGTTTTTTCATCCACATGCAGGGCAAAGTCGCCGGAATCCATCTCAAGCGGCTGATAAATTTTATGCACGAAGGTATACGGTCCCTCAAATTTGTCCGCCGTCATGACGGACATGAACTGACTGACCTCGCCCGCCATGATTTTTAACCATGCCACGTATTTCTTCGTCTTTTCACAATAAATGATGTGCGGACGATCCATGCAATAGGTCGGGTGCAGCGGATTTTGCAAATCCTCCGGCGTGGGAGGAATGATAAGTCCCTTATCCTCCCAATTGTACAAATCCACTGACGTGTATAACCGCACGCCCCAATGCCAGACCGTACCGCCCTTTTTCGTCCGTTCCTTGTTTTCCCCATACCAATAGTATTGCTTTTCCGCCTCATTATAAAATACCGAAAATCCATGCGCCTGAATCGGTTCTCCCTTTGTATCCAGCCAGACCTTGCCCGGTCGGATGCTATTATATCGCTCTCCCATCATTTTCCCATACTTGCCAAATCCACATATTTTTGCAGCATCTCAACCGCCGTATCCGTATCAATGTTATCGAGCCCCTTTACATACTCATCCCAACTCATCGTACCTTTGATGACATTTGGTACGTTCTGCGCCTGATAATCAATGCCCGCCGTGTTAATCTTACCGTATTGCTCCGCTTCTTCCGTATTTAGCAGGCTCGTATAATCCAACACGTTTCCGGTATTCAAAAATTTTGTCCACTGCTCCATCGCATTTTCATACACTTTCGTGTTACCCTTATCAAATCGATACCCATCTGCATGGCCGCTCAAATTAATGCCCGTATCCATTCTATGTCCCTGCAATGCCCCCGCAATGGTATCAGAATCGCTAAAGGCCGTTACGATTACCAGGTTGCCATCCTCATCGGTAGACTCCGTATATGCCGCCTTGATATCGTTTGCCGCATACAAGTCGGGATTCAATTCAACCGACTCATACTGCTCCTCATTTAATCCGATACGAATCGTTCTTGCGCCCAAGTCCGTGTAGGTCCAATCAAAATAAGTAAATAATGCAGCCAAGTCCTTTCCTTCCGCCTTTTTCGTGATACCGGTCGGTGTTCCCTTTCGACTTCCCTGATATAAAGCATCCGGTTCTTTGTACATCTGGTCTTTTGTTCCATACATATCATTAATCGGAAGCGCACATCCCATCACGAATGCATCTTCCTGATCGGATGCATCCTGGCAAGAAACCCGGATGGCCGTTCCCAGCGTGCTGACCAGTCCGCACCACATGCCTACCTTGCCCTGGTTCACGCCCGTCGCGTCAATGGAGAAGAACATATCACTGGCACGGGTATTGAAGTTCGGATCCAGCCAACCGTTCTCATACCACACCTGCATACAATCCAAATAGGTTTTGAAATTCTCGGAACCGCCGTCATAAGACACCTCGCCGTCCTTGACATAATAACTGCCGGTACCTCCGCCGAATGAAGACGTAATGTCTCCCATCTGACCAAATCCATAATATGGAAGCGACATGCCATAAGCACTGCTGTCATCTCCCCATCCTCTTTCCTCAATCGCTTTTTCGAACGCTTCAAACATCCACTCCCAGTCACTGATGGTAATCGGGTCAGTCGTTCCGCTCGGGAAAATGACATTGTCCGTATAATCCGTTTCCGGATTCGTACCATAATCCGCCTTAAAGGAAGACACTTCATTTTCCTTCCATCCCTCCAGGTTGTCCTCGTCAAGCGCCTTGGCAAGCGGGGTGACCGCCGGGTGTCCGTTCTCTTTCACATAGTCGCTGTCCCAGTCCCACACGTACTCGGTAGGTTCTGCATATTTCACAATCCAATCACGCCGGTAGCACATTCCCTCCCACGGGTTCTGCACGCCGTCCATAAAGGAGTAAATTGCATAGTAATGCGGCTTTCCATCCTCGTCCGCCACCTGAACCAATGGCTTCAATTCTGGATTTGCATCCAAAAACGCCACGTAGTTCGGCATGTATTTTTCCACGTATTCCGTGATGTCCATCAAAATGCCATTCTCATACATCGCTTGTGGACTTTCAGAGGAATATGCCATGTCGATAATTTCCGGATACTCGCCGGTTCCAATCATCGTGTTAAAATTCTCCCCCTCCGAACCGGTAATCGGCACCAAATATGAAAATGTAAGCTTTCTTCCATTTTCGGCCGTGCCAATGCCCCCGTCCTTTACGTTCCAATACTGTTGGTTGATATACTGTACGGCCGGGTTGTCCTCATAATTCTCATAATATTCCCCATTGCTGTCCGTCTGTGTAATCCACCAGGTAAACTCCGCGCTTTTTCCGGCAAACTCATCATCGCCAACCACCTCCGCATCCCCGGTGCCTCCGCCACTTCCATCAGAATTTCCCTTACCGCCGCATCCGGCAACCAACGTCACGGCCATCGCCGCCATCAGTCCCACGGATAAAATCCGCTTTACTAATTTGTTTTTCATAAATCATCTTCCTCCTCTATCGTTGTAGCTTTATCCTGATTTTACTTGATTTTGTCCGAAATGTCATTTACAATAGAAGTCATGATATTCGCATTTTCGGACATGGAGGCCAATATGAAAACTCAAACTGAAAAAACGGAGAGAACGTCTCTGTTTCCCATGACATATATGGAAAAACTATTGAAAAAAACGTTTTACTCACAGCCCGAATTAACTGACAAGATTCTAACCCCCGCAGAACTTACAACATATATATCCAGACTCATTCAAGTTTGGGGAAAAAACAGCGAAATAATTGCAGAAAAAGATCTCGAATTTACGGATAACATATTCTCCGCCTCAGAGTTGGCTTACAATTCCAACCTCACCATGTTGGCTGAGCGTCTCACCTTAAACGCCAATGACCCCCAGGCAATCAGCGCGATGACTACGGAATATGAAAATCAAAAAGCGGAGCATTACCTATTGACCAATCACGACATTTCCATTGGCCGCATGTTTCGCTATATGCCCGCCCACTGGCACACGAACGATTATTTTGAAATCTATTATTGTTTTTCCGGAGAATGCCCGATTCATTTCGTGGAAGAAACGATTTCCATGAAACCCGGCACCGTGCTCATCATCGCGCCCCACGTTTTACATGCCAGCCCCTGCTACGCGGATGAGAGCGTATTGTTTTATTACATGGTGCGTGCCGATACCTTTGACAAGGTATTCTGGAACCAACTGCCGCCCGAAAATTTGATGGCCTCCTTTTTTCACCAGGCACTTGGACACGAAAAGCATGCCTCCTACCTGCAATTTGAAACCGACGCGGATGATGATATCGAGCTTTTGCTTTTCCGTTTATGTGATGAATTTTACCATTCAAAAACATATAGCATCCAGATGTTAAACGCCCTCATGAGCGAATTTTTCATTTTGCTCTTGCGCCGCTATGAAAACACGGCCAAGCTCCCCCGGACGGACGATTTTTACTGGAAGCAAGAGTTTTCCGCCATTTTCAGCTATATCCAGTCCCATTACCATGACAAGACATTGTCCGAGATTGCTGCATATTTTCACTATAGCGAACGGCAGATTACACGGATTGTTTATAACTGTACCGGAAATAATTACTCGCAGTTGGCACTGAAGCTAAGAATGGAAAAAGCCGCCGGCCTGCTCAAACAGAACGTGTGCATCGATACGATTTCCTATGCCGTGGGATATTCCACCACGAGCAGCTTTTACCGCGCGTTTACACGGTACTTTCACTGCACGCCGGTGGAATATAGAGAGAACTGTTTTTAGTACTCCGCTTTCGCGTAAAATCCTCGCGTGGCACCGTCCACGACCATGGTATCCGATATGCGGCACACCCCTTCGCCACGTACGTCGATGGAGGACGAACCGACACGGAACGAGACATCCCCCTTCTCCACGACCCATTCCATGTCTTCGTTTAAGAAGGCCGTCTGACTTGCCTTCATGGTAAACTTCACGACCTTGCCCTCGCCCGCCTTCAAGGATATTCTCGCAAAACCGGCAAGCTCCTGCCCCGGCCGTATCATGGACGCGGCTTCGTCCGTAAAGTAAAGCTGTACCACTTCCTCTCCGTCGCGCTCACCGACGTTCTTCACCGTGACCTCCGCGTGAATTTCTCCGTCCGGAGCCGCCACGGGATCCACATGGAAATCTGAATAGGCAAACGTCGTATAACCAAATCCCTCACCGAAATGCCACAGAGGCTTCTGGATTCCATTAGAAAAGGAATTAAACTCCCCTGATTCTTGTGACATGTCCAATAAGTTTCCCCTCTTCTGCGCCATATACATGGGTACCTGCCCGACGTGCTCAAGTGCCGTCACCGGCAGCCTTCCGGCCGGATTATAATCTCCGAACAAGATGTCCGCCACGGCCGCGCCGCCGCTTTGCCCGGGACACCACGTTTCCAAAATCGCCGCCGCATGTTCCTTTGCATATTTGGACGAAATCGGACGCACGTCCCCATGTACGACGATGACCGGCGCGCCGGTTTCGCATAGGGTCTGCAAAAGTTCTTCCTGTACGCCGGGCAGGCCAATGTCCGACGTGTCGCGACCCTCGCCCGCGGTACACGGTTCGCCCCATCCATATTTTCCGCCCACCGCCAAAATCACGATGTCGCTCCGCCTTGCCAGTGCTTCGGCCGCCGCAAACCCGCTCCTGTCATTTCCAGCAATATCACACCCCTTTTCATATGCCACCTCGGCATCTTGACATTTTGCCCTTATCGCCCCCAAGACAGTCGGAGTTACCTGCCCCAGCATACCGTTTAACATCTGTACGAGCTGCGGCGATTCCTTTTTCACGTTGCTGCCCGGATAATATTCGTCACTTTCTCCGCCAAATCCGATTCCCACACCCTTTAACAAGCCGCCCATCGCCATTTCCAATCCCGCCGGAAATGTATAGCCTCCGTACTGCATGCGGACGCTGTCCGCACGGGGACCGATGACCGCGATTTTCTTTTTTTCTTTGCTAAGCGGTAAGATTCCGTCATTTTTCAAGAGCACGGTCGATTCATGTGCGGCCTTCAAGCTGTGCTCCCGATTGGCGGGTGCCTGATACGCCTCCGACAACATTTCCTCTCTGGGATACGGATTTTCAAACAAGCCCATGCGAAATTTCAGCGTCAGAATACGCAGCACCGCCGCGTCGATTTCCTCCATCGTGATAAGTCCCTCCGAAAGTGCCTGCTCCAGCTTCAAATACGCGGGCGCGTTCGGAAGTTCCAAATCAAGCCCCGCCTTCAGTGCGCGAACGCCCGCCTCCTTTTCATCTGCCGCCAGCCGCTTGTCTATCAATTGTTCTACCGCTCCATAATCGGATACCGTGATGCCCTTAAATTTCATCTCATCGCGCAACAGCCTTTTGAAAATACGCTTGCTTGCCACGACCGGCTCATTGTCCGGAGCCCCGTAAGAATTCATCACGGTCTGCAGTCCGGCCTCCGTGATGGCCGCCTGAAACGGTTTTGCATACACCTCCTGCAAGTCCCGGGGCGAAATCGAGCTGCTCCCACCGTTCAACCCCGCTTCTCCCATAGCGTACCCTAGAAAATGCTTCCCCGTCGCCGCGACCCCGTTTTCCAAATCCTCACCATTTAACCCCTTTGTAAATGCCACACTCATGGCCGCACAGAGGGTCGCGTCCTCCCCATAAGTTTCCGCCACACGTCCCCAGCGCGGATCCCTGGCGAGGCGGTACTTTCCTACGCTACCCATGCCGCCACGGAAGGCGGGCTTCCGTCGGACATTGTATCCACCCTCGCCGTTTTGTATCGTCAGAATATCGCGGAATGCCAGACCACGCAGGAAATCCAGTCCGTAACCCGGACAATGTTAGAGGATTTTGCAAGCCGCGTCCGACACGCTCATGCCTCAGGCACCCTTTCCAAAGAAATACAGTCATGCTGCGAGTATGTCAAGTTCCACACAGAATCCCGGCTGACCGTGGAGGGCTTGGCCGACAGACTCGGATACGCCAAGTATTACCTGACCAAAAAGTTCAAAAAAGAAACCGGCCAAAACCTGCGTGATTACATCCGCATGCAAAAGGTAGAGCGCGCCAAATTCCTGCTTCAAAATTCACAGATATCCATCCAACAGATCAGCGACCTGCTCTGCTTTTCTTCCTGCTCCTATTTTTCAGTCGTCTTCCGCAAGCTGACCGGCTTAAGCCCGCAGGAATATAGGAATACGAACGGGATGTGCCTATGAAAAGGTATCATATTCCGAATTCATCCATCAATTCCTTCTGAAATTCAGAATCGCTGACCGCCCGCGCAACGTCTTCCTTTCGTCCTGTTTCTAAAAGCTTCTGAATCAAAAGATTAACACGCTTCTCGCCTCGTTTTTGACCACGTCTTTCCGCACTTTGCATCTGGGAATTATAATCCCGCAAAGCCTTTTCACGTGCCTCGTACTCTAACCTTTTTTCCTCATCCGCACTCAATTTCAAAAGGGTCTGGTAAGCCTCGCCCAAATACTCATCACCTTTCGCCATGTCCGCACATTCCTCCTTCCTTAATCTGCCGCACATACATTTTCCCGAGG
>CATLEQ010000127.1 GCA_949915905.1 uncultured Lachnospiraceae bacterium
GCGAGGGCAACCGCCAAATCAAGGAAAAGTTCGAGACGCTGTTGCAAGGCGGAATTATCCAAACGCCGATTGACGAGCAGATTGTTTACAACCAGCTCGATGATAATGAATCCGCGATTTGGAGCCTGCTTTTGGCCAGCGGCTATTTAAAAGCGTTGAGCCATGAACACCCGGAGCTGTCGGACTATGATGCAAACACGCAATATGAATTGGCTCTCACTAATTACGAGGTGATGCGGATGTTTCGTGGCATGGTACGCGGGTGGTTTAATCGTGCGGACGAGGATTATAACGACTTCGTGGAAGCGATGCTGCAAGGCGACCTTGATGCCATGAACATTTTCATGAATGACATGGCCTCGGAGCTTTTCAGCAGTTTCGACTCTGGAAAGAAGCCGTCCCGCCGCACACCGGAACGCTTTTATCACGGTTTCGTCCTCGGATTATTAGTAGACTTGCAAAACCGCTACATCGTCACCTCGAACCGGGAAAGCGGCTTCGGCCGCTATGACGTGATGCTGGAGCCAAGAAATCCGAAAACGGACGATGCCTTCATCCTGGAATTCAAGGTGTACAACAAATCGCGCGAAGAAACCTTGAAAGACACGGTGGCCGCGGCATTGCAACAGATTGAGGAGAAAAAATATGCGACAGAATTAATGAAAAGGGGAGTCCCGAAGGAACGCATCCGCTGCTACGGATTCGCGTTCGAAGGGAGCAAGATATTGATCGGTGACAAGGCTTGATAGGCAAGTACTTCAAAGGGGCTGTCGGGAAATAGATGAATCCAAATAGCGGGCTAAAAATGTCATTACCCGGCACCCCCTTGCACAAAGGTCAGATTATCCACACCATCCCCGCCCCGGCCAGTCCACACATCAACCCGACGTGGTTTCGCTCCTGCGCCGCCGCATGCCCGCCATCCTCAAGCCGGCGTACCAACAAACGCAAAAGAACTTCCCCCCGCTCTTCCAACTCTTTATCGAAATACTTTTGCAAATACCATTTTATAATCAAATAATTTCCCGCCAAGCCATGGCACAGACAAATATTATCCGGGATTTCCCCATATTTTAAGGCCGCCACCGCGTGCCCGATATCTCGCTTCACAAACGCGTCATCCTGAAATTCCGGCAATGAATCCAATTTCAATCTCGACAACAAAATCCCCGCCGCCCCATGACACCACGCAACCATGTTTCTCCCTTTTCTGCCATCCGCATGTTGTTTCCTGACATCCTTCCAATTTCCCAGCGCGTCTGAATACAACATATCCTCATATTCTACTAATTTGCGGATTCGTCCTACGTATATCGGATTTTGGGTCTGCTCCAACAGTCCCGCATACGCATAAATACCCCCGCTGTTTCCATGCGCCATTCCCGCCAGCGGAACGGACTCTCCCCGTATCGTCCAGCCACAGCCGCTCTCTTGCGGTTCCGCCCGCTCCCAGAGTCTTTCCCCGATATCCACCGCCCTCTCTAGGTATCGACGTTTATTCGTCCACTCGCCTTGAATCGGGCACGCCCCTTTGCGTTTTGACGCTTTCCCACATTCCTGCATTTCCTCATACTGCGCCATGCACTCGTACATTTTCAAATAGCACAAAATGCATCCCGCGTCCCCGGTAAGCAAATCTGCCTCGTTCGCCCTGCCCCTCCGCTCCCTTACAATGCGCTCCTGCTTCACGGCATATTCAAGGAACCCGGAATCCTTCTTGATTTCCCACAGCAAAAGATAGGCGTACCACAACGAACTTTCTCCCACAAACATTCCCATATTTTCCGTCTTTTCCACCCGCTCCCGCTCATCCGTATAGTCAAACATCTGTCCACATAACCGCGAAAACATCCGCCTATACTCCTCACGCTCCGACGCATCTGGCATTTTCTCTGACAATGCCGCGAAAAATAATGCCACTCCGGGCAAGCCGTCGTACAAATCCATGCCCAATGGACAGACACCCCATCCTCCGTCTCCATAAAACTGTAAATCCGGCCAAAGCATGTCCGAATCCATATCACGGGTCACGCACAAACTCGCATCGCATGACGCGTTCTGACCCACGTCACAAACCATCCCTTGTGCCGCGTCTTTCTCTCCTTCCTTGCCATTTTCATCTATCCTCAGCCTACAAATTGTCTGCGCAATCCCGCGCACCGCCTCCAGGCTTCGTTCCTCCGTCAACGGCCGCATTTTCCCCACGTAAGCCATGCCGGGCATTTCCCCTGAGCAATCCGTCTCGTCTCCTTCTCCCAACATCAACAATGAATACGAAATCAGCATCATCTGTCTTTGCAAATCCGCCTCGCCAAGTCTTTTAAACTTCCTCTTTCCCTCTTCGAACGCGGACGCCACAAAAAATCGCGGTATTTCCGTGCCGTCTGACGCAACCAGCGACAAGGAATCCCCCTTGCAGGAAAAATAAGGAATGTCCATGTTTATCATGTCACGCAGTTCCTGCCAAAACAGTTCCCGCCCTTCGTCATCCGGCGACACTCCCGCCCCCGTCTTGCGCAGGACATGCAAAAAACGAATTCGCTCCTTTGCACTTTTCATGAAATCCGGATGAAGCGACGTGAACAAATACATGCTATATTGCTGCGTGTGACGTGCCACATAACGGCTTTCTGATTGCCACAAGGGACGAAGCAACGCCTCCGCATCCTCCTTGTTTTCCAAAACGAGGCGATAGGCATCCACAAATCCCGCCATCAGTTCCTGGCGATACCCCGCCGCGTCCACCGGCTTTCCACGCAAATACGGAAGGCTGTCCGGCAATTCCAATTCACCCTTTTGATACGCAACGGCAATGTCGGATGTCCCCGCATGTTCTATCATGGGCAAACGAAACGGAGCCGTGATTTTTCCCGCCTTGTGCAGCGCGCTGACATTGATGCCCCCAGCCGCGCCATCCGGCGATGCTCCGTCTAATCTTCCGCCCGACGATGACGCTCCTACCAATCTTCCGCCCGACGATGACGCTCCTACCAATCTTCCGCCCGGCGACGATGCCCTTACTGATTTACTGCCCGACAACGTTCCTTCTTCCGATGATCTTCCCCAGACCGGAATCGGCAAAATGCCCGTCCGCGACACGCCGTCCTGCAAAAAATCACTCAGGACGTTTTGACGTTCTTGTTCATGCTCTCCACCACGTCGCCGATTTCCCGAACATGTCTCCATATCCACGATGACCGGGAACTCCCCTTTTGCCATGATATTTTCCCCGTGCAAATCCGACCCATTTACCAAATAGCATAGACAAAGCTGCATCCCCAGCCGATAAAAATACCGTCTAACCGCCTCCTCAGAGTCACATTCTTCGCGCTCGATTCGCTCTTCCCAGCCGTAATCCTTTCGGCAAATCCTTTTCATGCAATATGTCTCAATGCCCAGCTTTCGCCCAAACCACTCATACGCCCTTTGATACTCATTTTCCTTTTGCAGAGAACGCGGCTTATAAAAAATGCGAACCCCGTTGTCAAGTGCCACCTCGGCCACCGTCTTGCCCCCTCTGTGCGTGTCGGAAAAGGCGCACGTTATCACACACACCTTTGAAAATGGGTGCCCCGCACAAAACAATTCTCGAATTTCTTCCTCGTCCGCTTCCACCGTCTCCGCGATACACGCCAATTCCCGCACCGTCCAGTCAATTTTCACGAGCATCAGCCGCAACAATTCCGGATATTTTTGGCAAATATCCCTCACATACGCAATGTCCCCCAACATGTGCGTGTCGTAAAAATGATACTCCTCTTGCGACGCGGTGCCTTTCCGCCTTTCCTCTTGCGACATAGCATCACTCGATTTTTCCTCTAACAACGCATATCCCTTCAATTTTCCGTCTTCCTTACAACGATGAATCTCCCAAATCAGGCAGCGGATGGGAATCATCTTTACCGCCTCATACACATTGGATAAAAGAACAGCTTTCGCATCCTGGCAAATGTCAAACAGCTTTTGGAACTGTTTCTCCGCATAGGATAACGCCACGGAAAAGAACCAGCCATAAAAGCCACGAAATTCCCCCTCCATTCCCTCCCAATCAACACGTTCCACCACCGAATCAAACAACTGATACAACGGTTTCAGCGCCCCTTCTTTTTGTTCCATTACCTCTTGATAAAGTTCACCGTTTCGTTCCTCGTCCATCGTCCGGGCGACATCCTCTCCCAGGAGCCTTGCCCAAAACTCCTCGTTCTTCCTACTCTCCATAGCCCACCTTTTCTTTCCACACACCTTGTACTCCCACAATTCTGTCCGTGCTTATATTCCCGCCTTACGCTTTAATAAATATAAGGCAAAAGCGCGGCATGCACCGCGCTTTTCGTGTTTCCCTAACAACAAAGCAATGTCCAAAATTGACCTTTTCCCACCGTAATCGGGCTATCCTCTTCTCGCTTCTCATCCCGCATCAGCGCATCTGCCTCCAGCACCTCGAGAAACACGTCCCCTGCTTTTTCTTGTCGTTCACTCATGTCTCGTTTCCTCCTCCCATGAAAATGATTTTTACTTCAAAAGACTCAGCGTCATGTTGGAAGCTAATCTCTCCGTTGTATTTCTCCACAAACCCTTTTACGTTTTCCAGCCCCCATCCATGGATGTACTTGTCTTTCTTAGTCGTCAGAAACCTTCCCTTCTTCATCAAAGGCTCCCTGCTGCTCGTATTCCAAAGCGTCATACCAAAGATTCCGTATTTCGCCCGAATCAGCAACTTAATTTCCCTCCTCCCCTCCTCACATTGCATGGCCGCCTCTATCGCATTGTCCACCAGCGTGCCAAGGATAATGGAAAAATCCAACTCATCAATCGGAATTTCAAAAAAATCGATTTCCAATTGAAACTTTATTTGTTCTTCTTCCATTCTAAGATACTTACTGTTAATCACAAAGTCCACATAGTCGTTTCCCGTCCATACTTTTTTACCCTGCATTCCTTCCTGATACTCTTCCAACTTTTGCAAGGCTCTGTCGCATTCCTTATTCTCAATGCACTGTTGCAAAAACAGCAAAACATGTTTCGTGTCATGCATTCTCCGCTCATGCTCTTCATATACCCCTTTTTGTTCCGCCTGCCTCGCCGCCAACGAAGCTTGCTGAAGCGAAAGCATCCTTTTCTCTCGTTTCTCGTTTTGATACATCCAATATAGGAGCATGCAGATGATGACCAGAATCAATCCCCCGCTCCCCCACAGTAAAAAGTAAAGCTCATTCTTGGAAAAACGCTCCTCTCCACTAGTCAGCACATAGGACATCAACACCCATGCGGCAACCGCCAAACATAAAAATATGATTCTGTATTTTTCCAATACCTTCCGTATCAAACCGTCATGTTTTCTCCAAATCCAGTAGTAAAATACCACCACAAAAGCCAACAGCAACAATTCATATAAAAATCCGCTCCACGGCTTTGCCCCATAGTTAGCATGAACCAAATCACATCCCAATATCATCCCCCGTACCACTACATACGGAGTTCGAAGCAATGACATCATGATAAAATAAAACTGCATCCATATGAAGGAAACGTTGCATTTACACCGATAAAAGCAAAACACATGCAAACAGCACATTATGCTTACTGCAATAACCGCCAAATTGGAGATAAAGCCCAATGTATCATTCCATGTATACAATCCACATATAATGAAGAAGCTAACCCATTCCGCCGCCCTGGCAAAACTATTTTTAAATCGCCGCTCTGGATAGCAACGAATGAACATGCCACACCCTAACGTCACTTCCAATATCACCACGATGGCACAAAGCACTATGTTCATACGTCTCTCCTTCCACCTTTCTCAATGCTCCCGAACTCCATCACCCTATCCTTTAACTCCCGGCATCGTGCCCGGCTGATTCCCAACACCGTGCCGTCACGCATCCTACATTCATTCCCTTCCCAGAATCCCAAGTGATTCAGATTGATAATACACCCCTTGTCAATCCTCACGAAATCTCTATCTGCCAATTCATGCTCTACTTCTTCCAATGTCCCTCGCACACGAACTTCTCTCCCATCCCTCATATGAAACACGACATATTTCTTATCCTTTGCCAGATACACAATCTCCTTATAATATAAACGCTCCACCCGCGAATTCGTCTTCATCATATAAGCCCGCTCATCCTTCTGCAACATCCTGGGAAGCAAGGCATCATACATCTCGAATAATTTTTCTTTCAGTTCCTTTTTCATGATATAGCGGAAGGCATTGACCTCATATGCCGCTGGGGCATAACTCATATAATTCGTCACACATACAATCTCACAATCACCGTTCCATTGGCGAATCTTTTTTGCAACGTCAAGGCCAGCATATTCACCCAACTCCATATCCAAGAGAAAAAGGTCAATATCCCCATGCTCCTCCATGTCCCAGAGCAACTTTTCGCAATTATCATATCCTTGAAATACATACGGGATGTTTTTCTTGGCAAAATACGTTTGAGTCAAACGCTTCATTTCTTCGATATACGCTTGTTCATCATCCAAAGCCACTATCTTTACCATCTCGATGCACCTCCGCAAACAAGTTCATATTTATATCATACCTTGTCTGCGAAGATATTTCAATACCTTTACGCATTCAATCTCGCTTATTGGTTGAAGCAGCCACAAGTCATGCCATGCTAGCGTGGTCGTGACTTGCGACTGAAAACGGGGAGAGTATCTCATAAAAAAGTAGCATTTCCATTTCATACTATGAGGCTTGTAAAAACTTCTTTTCAGAAATTTCCACGCCATCTTCCGTAAAAAAGGTGACGTCGTCAATCTCATCCTCTGTAATTATCACGAAAACCTCTTCCGGCTCCATGTTAAACACCGTCTCCTTTCCATTCGCCGTAACCACGGCCTTGCTGACATTTTCCAGATTTAAGGATATATATATCCGATCCGAATTATAAAATCCATCTGCTCGAAGCATTGCGGAAGAACTCTCCTTCCTCAACATCCCATTCTGCTGATCCATCCAGCGGTCAAAAAAAGGAGCTTTTTCGTAATACGCATAGCACGCGGCTTCCCTTTCACCATAAATTCCTAAAAACACACATATATTTCCTTGAGTCACCTGCGAAACTTCCGTATAATCTCCGGGAAATTTCTCCAAAAAAACATCTTCCAAATCCGTGCCTTTATAGGGATAGCTTTGTGCATACCTATAATATCGCACAAAAAAGTAGCATAGATTGATGCACAATATGATGATGACGACCGCGATAATGAAAATAATGTTTTTTGATTTTTTCTTCATTAAACATTCCTCTGTTCTGCCTATATTTCCTTGCCATCCGCATACACTCTGGCAGCATTTCCGCCTACCCTCACCTCAAAAGAAATACCCACTGGATAATGAAACAATGTATCCTCTACATTCCCCGCGTATGTCACACGTGCAGGAGCACCCGCTCCACTCTCTGCCATGCTGTGAGGTTGGATTACTGCCGTCCCTGAACTATCAACACACTGACCTACATTATCAATCCAATCAGGACTATTTGGATTAATGGTATAAGCAAATTTTGAGACAGATACCGATCCCACACATCCGCTGACCGTAACGACTAACGTTCTTCTATACTGAGTTCCTCCTGAAACAGCGGTAGATGTTGACGTGTTCAACCAACTCTTTTGATATAAAAGAGCAGCACGACCGCTAGCATATTCCACATAGGTCAATTCCTCATCCTCGGAAACAGCTTTTGTTTCACTATAAATTATCTCACCAAGTCCAATCTCTCCACATGCATTCGAATATGAACGAGTCGCCATAGAGCCATTCTTCTCGACATACTGCGGAAACAACTCTGCCCCTAGTGTTTCCACCTTTATCTGATTCGCCTTGGACACGGCCGTTTCTGCGGCTTCATTTATGACCTCTCCCATTCCCAAGTCATTTTGTCCCATCTTCATTGCATTTCCCGATTCCTTTGCCCATGCAACATTCCCCGGAATAACAATAACCGATGCTAACATTGCAACAGCCATCATTAAAGACATTATTTTTTTCTTTTTCATGTTTCTATCCTCCAATCGTCCTCTCACTTTCACGTTCTAAAGTAACAACTTAAAAATTCTTCTACCAAAAAAGAACTTCCCACATACTCTCTGCATTGGACTCACCCTCCTTTCTGATTTCATTTTTGTAATTCATTTGCGCAAATTTTAGCATAAATTTTCTTTTTTATGTAAAAAGTGGCTCGAACTCAAAGATTTTGACCTCGAATTCTCTTGTGTATAATTTTTAACGGAATTTTAAAAAGCATACGATAACGTCAGTGTACAGATGGCAACACGGCCGATGAATAGGATTTACAGTTCTTCATCGCCTTACCCGCGCCGTTCGACCTGCCAGTCAAGCAAAAAATTGATTGCTTTTTTCTCTTTTATATCGTACCATATTGATAAAAGCAGTATATCGTCAAAATTGCCATTGGCGTGTAACATTTATGACGAAAGGACGGGGAACACAACCAAGAAAAAACTTCCGGTAGGAATTGAAAGTTTTGAAACGATTCGAAACATTTTCACGGAACAGATTATGGAAATGTTCAAGACCGATGCAAAAAAGTACGGCATCGCCTGCCATAAAAAACATGCAAGGTGATAGTTGCAGAAGAATAGCATATAAAAAGGAGGCCATCATGGGAAGAACAACTGCCATTGGAGTACAAGACTTTGGTGACTTGATCGAAAAAAATTATTTTTATATCGACAAGACGTCCTTTATCAAAGAATGGTGGGACGGCGGTGACGTCGTCACACTGATTACCCGCCCGCGCCGTTTCGGCAAGACTTTGACCATGAGCATGCTGGAGCATTTTTTCTCCACGGACTACGCGGGAAGGGGCGACTTGTTTGAAGGTCTCACCGTTTGGGAGGACGAGGAGTACCGGAAATTGCAAGGCACCTATCCGGTCATCAGCCTCTCCTTTGCCAATATAAAAGAAACCAATTACCAGGCGACCCGGGAAAGGATTTTCCAATTACTGACAAATTTATATATAAAATACACGTTTTTAAAAGAAAGCAATGTTCTGACGGATGCCGACCGCAACTTTTTTAACCGGATTCTGACGGATGAAATGCGGGACAGCGATGCCACGCTCGCACTATACCAACTTTCCAATTATTTATACCGTTATTACGGGAAGAAAGTCATCATCCTTTTGGACGAATACGACACGCCCATGCAGGAGGCCTACGTGAACGGTTACTGGCAGGAGCTGGTGGCATTTACCAAGAGTTTGTTCAATTCCACCTTCAAGAC
>CATLEQ010000128.1 GCA_949915905.1 uncultured Lachnospiraceae bacterium
ACCACCTATACTTGTACAAATGTTATGGTTATATGTAAAAATGTCAGGGCAGGAACAAGAGTCACTTTTAAATTTCATGAAAGAGAATTTAAAAGTGGATGATGAAAATTTAAATGAAACAAAGTTTCTTGAGATGTTAAATGATGATACGGCAGAAATCAATCCAGATGTTATAGAGTACACGAATCTTATGAGAAGAATGATTGGGGGAATGATTGTACAAGCATGTGAAATGGCATCACTGGTATATCAAAGTCACTGCGTGGAAGGAAAATCCGTTGAAGATATCGCCAAAGAATACGAAATGGAAGAAGAGTTTTTGCAATTAGTGGCAGAGTATTATGATAATAAGGAAAAATTGATTGGTTGATTTTTAGGAATAGGTCTCGTATAATTATGGATAAAATAGCATCTTGACGAGGGAAAGGAGCTGTGATTTTATGGAAGAAATTGAAAAGTTAAAGGAGTGTTTTGTAAGCCATCTGTTACCTTTAAGGATATATTTATTTGGATCTTACGCAAATAATACACATACAGACGAAAGTGATTTGGATTTTTATATTATGGTTCATGATGAAATTTCGGATCTTCCGGCAGAAACGGCAAAGGCATATAGGGCTATTAGAGAAGTAAAACGACATCCGGTTGATATCGTTGTAGGAACAAAAAGTCGTTTTGAAGCACGGAAAGAGATTCCATCAGTGGAAAACGAGGTATATCGAAAGGGGGTTCTTCTCTATGACGCAGGAAACGAAAGAGTGGTTTGAAGTCTGCCATAGCGTCAAACATCAAAAAAGAAGTATCCACCATGACGGAAGCGGATACTTCTTTTTATATACGTCTATTCAAATTAGGCAATGCTGTTGACAGCCTTGGTCAGACGGGAAATTTTTCTGGAAACCGTGTTTTTGTGATAAACACCTTTGCCGCCCGCCTTGCTAATCTCTGAAATGGCATCTCTCAGAGTCGCCTTTGCCGTCTCGACATCCTTTGCGGCAACTGCGGCCTCGACCTTCTTGACCGAAGTCTTCACTCTGGACTTGATCGCCTTGTTTCTTGCTGCCTTTGTCTCGTTTACTAAGATTCTCTTCTTCGCGGATTTAATGTTAGCCAACCTGTACACCTCCAATACCATTGAACTTGTATTCATGTAAACTCGGTCATATTACCGAAGTAATGAACCGTTTACTTGCCCCGGCAAACTCGGACACGGACGCTTCGCCGGAACATACTCATTTATTTTATGCCAACAGTTAAAACTTGTCAATACATATTTCTGAAAAAAATGTTAAAAATAGCTACTATGTTACGATTCATGACAATAAGAAACGGTTTGTCCGGAAAGTGAGGAAGGAACATGTTGGAAAAGTATAGTGTGCGCACGGATTTGGCATTGGAGGAGAAGGAGCGGTTCGAGTCTGACAATGTGGAGATTGCCGGTGTCGTTTTGGAGGAGGAATATGACGAGGAGCGGGAAATGCGCATCACGAAGGTGCTGATTGAGACGGAGAACGGCGCGAAAAGCATGGGGAAGCCGGTCGGGTCGTATCTGACTTTGGAGGCTCCGAATCTGGCGGTTCCGGACGAGGATTACCATAGGGAAATTTCGGAAAAGCTGGCGGGTTACATTCGCATGTTGGTGGAAAACAAGTGCGGTGAGGAGCATAAAGGAGGGAAAAAATCACTCAAATTGGAGGACATGGACATTTCCGTCCTGGTTGTCGGGCTGGGGAACCGCCAGGTCACGCCGGACGCGTTGGGACCGTATGTGGCGGACAATCTTTGCGTGACCCGTCATATTGTGAAGGAATACGGGAAATATGCGATGGGGATGGAGCACGCGAAGCTGGTCAGTGCCATCGTTCCGGGGGTCATGGGGCAGACCGGCATGGAGACGATGGAAATCGTGAAGGGAATCGTGGAAGAGACGAAACCGGACGTGGTCGTGGCGATTGACGCGTTGGCCGCCCGCAACAGCAAGCGTTTAAACCGCACGATTCAAGTTGCGGACACGGGCATCCATCCGGGCTCGGGCGTTGGAAACCACCGAAACGGCCTGACCGAGGAGTCACTCGGCGTACCGGTGATTGGCATCGGAGTGCCGACGGTCGTGGACGCGGCGACCATCGTAAATGACACGATGGAAAATCTGATTAATGCCCTGGAGACGTCGGACGTGTTAAAAGGGGTCGGTGATGTTTTGCGTTCGTATAACAGCGCGGAAAAATACGAGCTCGTCAAGGAATTGATTTCCCCGCATTTAAACGGGATGTTCGTGACCCCGAAGGACGAGGACGAGTTGGTAAAGCAAATCAGCTATACGATATCCGAGGCATTGAATATGTTATTTACCAATGCATAGAGGACGAGCCTCTCTCATACACATAGATAGGTATACTTAAGGGGCGGAAAGATTTACCCCTTAAGTATACGAGGATGCGCACGGCCGCATAAGGAAACATGCCGCTTGGCGGCTGCGACCGACGCAATACTCACGGTAGATTTCATCGACCGTGAGTATAAAAAAATTGCACCGGGCAGGAGGGGACAGAGATGGAACAGGAAAAGAAGAGCCGAATCATCTGTATTCTGGTATTATGCCTCGTGTGCGTTTACTTGCTCTATGAAAATCCGGCGGGGAGCGCGTGGACCTGGAAAAATAAGATTCAGCGTGAGATAAATTCGGCGGCCGCGGACATGTATTTGCCGGCTTTGACTTATAGTGGCCCGACCTCCTACACGCAGAGCCAGAACTGGCTGGTGGAACAGGCATTTGGCATGTTGCCGTTTTCCGGCTATTTGGAGAGCCGTGTTTCTTACAATGACGCGATGGAGGATGACGAGACCATTGCAAAAATCCTGGAGAATCAGGCAAATGACGAAAATATGGTGGATGCGAACGGTAATTTGGTCGCGCAGACGGCTCCGGTGGAAAACGTGGTTCCCGAGCAAGGGACTCCCACGCTAGACATGTCCATCGAGCGGCTTCGGGACTTTGACTATCTGATTAACAACTTTTATATCGTGGACAGTTCTACCATGATTGGCGCGGATCAACTGAATGCAGACGACTTGTTAGGGCGCAGCATGAAGATTGACAATAATGTGGAGGGGCCGAAGGTTCTTATTTTTCACAGTCATTCGCAAGAGGCGTTCGTGGATTCCATTCCGGGCGACGAGGGCACGAGTATCGTCGGGGTGGGAGAATATTTGACCCAGCTTTTAAATGCCAAGGGGATTGCCACCATACATGACACTGGGGTTTATGACATTATAGACGGGAAATTGGATCGCAGCCATGCCTATGAAAATGCGGAGGCCTCCATTCGCCCGATTCTTGAGGCCAATCCTTCCATCCAGGTCGTGATTGACCTGCATCGGGACGGCGTGGCCGACGACGTACATCTGGTGACGGAAATCGGCGGGAAGCCGACGGCGAAAATCATGTATTTTAATGGGTTGAGCCGGACACGCACGAACGGCGACATCGCATATTTATATAATCCGTATATTCAGGACAATCTGGCATTTTCTTTGCAGATGCAGATTGCCTCGGAGACGATGTACCCGGGGTTCGCGCGGCGGATTTACCTGCGCGGGTACCGCTACAACCTTCACTTGATGCCAAAATCGTTGTTGATTGAGGCCGGGGCGCAGACGAATACCGTGGAGGAAATGCGCAACGCGATGGAGGTGCTGGCCGAGACGCTTTACCATGTAATCATATAGTAATTCCTTGTTTCCACACCCCGTGAAAAGTAACGTATAAAGAAAATAAATGTTGAAAACCCGCCGCACTTTGTGTTAATATGGAGTGAATGTAAAAAAGTGAGGATGGTTTTATGGCGAAGAAGAATACATATGACGCGGATAGCATCGCGGTGTTGGAGGGGCTTGAGGCGGTCAGGAAGCGTCCGGGGATGTACATCGGCAGTGTGTCCACGAAGGGACTCAATCATTTGATTTATGAGATTGTGGACAATGCGGTCGACGAGCATTTGGCGGGATATTGTTCGGAGATTCGTGTGACGCTCGAAAAGGACGGTTCGGCTACAATCGAGGATAACGGGCGCGGCGTGCCGGTGGGGATGCACCAGAAAGGGGTGTCGGCGGCCAGGCTGGTCTATACGACATTGCACGCGGGGGGCAAGTTTGATGACTCGGCATATAAGACCAGCGGTGGTCTGCATGGTGTCGGTTCTTCGGTGGTCAATGCCTTGTCCACGAGGATGGACGTGTGGATCAGCCGCGAGGGAGCCATCCACCATGATAGTTATGAGAAGGGAATTCCCGTCATTGAGTTGGAGGACGGGCTGCTTCCCGTGGTGGGAAAGACCAGGAAGACCGGAACGAAGGTCAACTTCCTGCCGGACGATACGATATTTGAGAAGACGAAGTTCCGTGCGGAGGAGGTCAAAAGCCGGATGCACGAGACGGCCTACCTGAATCCGGAGCTGACCATTATATTTGACGACAAGCGGGTGGGGAGCGTAGAGCATGTCGAGTACCATGAGCCGGACGGGATTCGGGGATTTATCAAGGAATTAAACGCCAGTAAGGAGGTACTTCACGAGCCGGTTTATTTTAAAGGCGAGTCGGAGGGCATCGAGGTCGAGGCGGTGTTCCAATATGTCAATGAATTTCATGAAAATGTCTTAGGTTTTTGTAATAATATTTTCAACTCGGAGGGCGGCACGCACCTGACCGGGTTTAAGACGACTTTTACGACGGTGATGAACCAGTATGCCAGGGAACTGGGGATTTTGAAGGAAAAGGATGCCAATTTTACCGGCGCGGACATCCGAAACGGCATGACGGCGATTATTTCCATCAAGCACCCGGATCCGCGCTTTGAGGGGCAGACCAAGACGAAACTGGACAACCCGGACGCGGCCAAGGCGGCGGGAAAGGTGACGGGGGATGAGATTACCTTATTTTTTGACCGGAATTTGGACGTGCTAAAGACGGTGCTCTCCAGTGCGGAGAAGGCGGCGAAGATTCGAAAGACCGAGGAGAAGGCGAAGACGAACCTTTTGACGAAGCAGAAGTATTCGTTTGACAGCAACGGAAAACTGGCCAACTGCGAGAGCCGTGACCCGAAAAAGTGCGAGATTTTCATCGTCGAGGGAGATTCGGCCGGCGGGTCGGCCAAGACGGCGCGTGACCGGAACTATCAGGCGATTTTACCCATCCGCGGCAAGATTTTGAACGTGGAGAAGGCGAGCATCGACAAGGTGCTGGCGAACGCCGAGATTAAGACGATGATTAACGCGTTCGGCTGCGGATTTTCGGAAGGATATGGCAATGACTTTGACATCACGAAATTACGCTATGACAAGATTATCATCATGGCGGATGCCGACGTGGATGGGGCACATATTTCCACGCTATTGCTGACGTTGTTCTACCGTTTCATGCCGGAACTGATTTATGAGGGACATGTCTATATCGCCATGCCGCCGCTTTACAAGGCGATGCCGAAGAAGGGCGAGGAAGAGTACCTTTATGACGATGCCGCCCTCGAGCGTTACCGCAAGACGCATGACGGAAACTTTACCTTGCAGCGTTACAAAGGTTTGGGCGAGATGGACGCGCAGCAGCTTTGGGAGACGACGCTCGACCCCGAGACGCGGATCTTGAAGCTGGTGGAAATCGAGGATGCCCGCATGGCTTCCTCCGTCACGGAGATGCTGATGGGGACGGAGGTGCCGCCGAGACGCGCCTTTATTTACGACAATGCACAAGAGGCGGAATTGGACATCTAAAAGGAGAGAACTATGAGCGAACCACAGATTATCCGAACAGAGTATTCGGACGTAATGAAAAAATCGTACATAGATTATGCCATGAGCGTCATTATCGCCCGTGCCCTGCCGGACGTGCGTGACGGTTTGAAGCCGGTGCAGCGGCGCACGTTGTACGACATGCACGAATTGGGCATTCGGTATGACAAGCCCTATCGAAAATGTGCGCGTATCGTCGGTGACACGATGGGCAAGTACCATCCGCACGGCGACAGTTCCATTTATGAGGCGCTTGTCGTGATGGCGCAGGATTTCAAAAAGGGCATGATATTGGTAGACGGACATGGCAATTTCGGCTCCATCGAGGGGGACGGGGCGGCGGCCATGCGTTATACGGAGGCGCGGCTTACCAAGTTCACGCAGGAGGCCTACCTTGCCGATTTGGACAAGAACGTGATTGACTTCGGCCCCAATTTCGACGAGACGGAGAAAGAGCCGCTCGTGTTGCCGGTACGGGTGCCAAATCTTTTGATTAACGGCGCGGAGGGCATCGCGGTCGGCATGGCGACGAGCATCCCCACGCACAATCTGGGCGAGGTCATTGACGCCGTCAAGGCATATATGAAAAACGACGAGATCAGCACGAGGCAGCTGATGCGTTACATCAAAGGTCCCGACTTCCCGACCGGGGGCATCGTGGTCAACAAGGACGACCTGCCGGAGATTTATGAGAGCGGGCAAGGGAAAATCAAGCTTCGCGGCAAGGTGGAGGTCGAGGAGTTAAAAGGCGGGAAGCAACAGTTGGTCATCACGGAAATTCCTTATACGATGATAGGGAGCGGTATCGCCAAGTTTTTAAATGACGTGGCGAACCTGGTGGAGACGAAGAAAACGACGGACATCGTGGATATTTCCAACCAGTCGTCGAAGGAGGGCATCCGCATCGTGCTGGAGTTAAAGCGCGGGGCGGACGTGGAAAACCTAAAGAACATGCTCTACAAAAAGACCCGTCTGGAGGACACGTTCGGGGTCAATATGCTGGCGGTGGCGGACGGTCGGCCGGAGACGCTGGGCTTAAAGGCAATTATCGAGCATCATGTGGATTTTCAGTTCGAGCTGATGACGAGAAAATATAAGACGTTGCTTTCGAAGGAACTGGAGAAGAAGGAAGTACAAGAAGGATTAATCAAGGCCTGCGACGTGATTGACCTGATTATTGAAATCCTGCGCGGAAGTGAGTCCGTCAAGGATGCCAGGGCCTGCCTGGTAAACGGCGTGACGGAGCACATTCGGTTCAAGTCCAATATTTCCCGTAAGATGGCCTCGCTTCTTCGGTTTACGGAGCGGCAGGCGACGGCGATTTTGGAAATGCGCCTCTATAAATTAATCGGGTTAGAAATCGAGGCGTTGCAGAAGGAGCATGAGGCCACGCTGAAAAACATTGCCCGTTATGAGGACATTTTGAAAAATTACGATTCGATGGCGAACGTGATTATAGAGGAACTGGACGCGTTCAAGAAGGAGTATGGCCGGAAGCGGCGCACCCTGATTGAAAATGCGGAGGAAGCCGTATTTGAGGAAAAGAAAATCGAAGAGCAGGAGGTCGTCTTCTTGATGGATCGCTTTGGCTATGCCAGGACGGTGGACGTTGGCGTTTATGAGCGGAATAAAGAGGCGGCGGATGGTGAAAATAAATATGTCGTACACTGCATGAACACGGGAAGGATTTGTATTTTCACGGACGGCGGGAAGATGCACCAGGTGAAGGTGCTTGATTTGCCGTACGGAAAGTTCCGGGATAAAGGAATCGCGATTGACAACGTGAGCAATTACAGCAGCGCGCAGGAGCAAATCGTGATGGTCTGCGACGCGGAGCAAATGCGTTTCTCCAAGCTGTTGTTTGCCACGAGGCAAGGCATGATCAAGCGAGTCGAGGGAACGGAATTCCAGGTGGCGAAGCGGACGATAGCGGCCACGAAGCTTGCGGAGGAGGACGCGCTTGTAGACGTGCAGGTCGTGACGGACAACCAGCAGGTGGTGCTTCGGACGAAGAACGGATATTTCTTGCGCTTCCCGGCCACGGACGTGCCGGAGAAAAAGAAGGGCGCGGTCGGCGTGCGGGGCATGAAGCTGCAAAAGAAGGACGAGCTGGAGCAGGTGTATTTGTTTGAGGAAGGCACGGAGACAAAAGTCTCATATAATGAGAAAGAAATCATCTTAAACCGTCTGAAAGAGGCAAAACGGGACGGAGTGGGAACGAAGCCGAGATAAAAGTTGTTATGTTTATCCTATTACGATGTTGGGGTCAAAATGTATTTTGACCCCATAAAATCAGAGGCATATGATGTGGTGATAGTTTCTCGCGCCGAAGCTAAGTTCAGACATAGTTGTTTCCTCCTGATTCTATGTGTGATTCTGGTTTCGGGCGAGTGAAATGCACCCGGCCATCGTGCCAATCATCAACCCCAACAAGTAAACCAAGACGCAGGGCACGGTGCGCACGCTCCAATTGCCCGAAGCGATGATGATAAGAGTGCCGCATATGCCCCCGACAAGCCCCAAAAGCACTTGTTCACCCCCGAGCACGACTTGCACCGTGCGCGAAGGGATTCCTAAAATATGTAAAAGGAACGCGGTTTTTGTCTTTTGCATGAGCGACAGTAGTGTGATGATGCCGGTGGCCACGATGACGGCCAACTGGGCGATCGGGTAAAATAGTTTCATGAGAGTCAGGTTTTTCTCCAGGGGCTCAATCACTTGTCGCAGTTCTTCGTCCCAGATGACGAGCTTGATGGCGAGATGGCTTTTCGTGTCATTTTCCACAATCTGTCCGGCAGCATCCCGAAACGTGTCCAGCTCCCGGTTTAACGTTGGATCCAAAACAAACTTGGCAACGGAATAGAATAATTGCCTTTCGCCATAAAGCGTCCGCATGGTGGAATGTGGCATCAACACGATACTTCTGTTGCCAGGCGGATGTCCTAGTCCGTCAAATTGGCCGGAATAACTCCCTCTTACGACGACGGTCATTTCATGGGTGCCTATGTCGAGCGTCAATTCATCGCCAAAGGAAATATTCTGGGTCGTCAATACGGCCTCAGGGATGACGACTGGGCACGGTGTTGTCTTCGGGTCATAATCCGCCTCGAACATGGAGGCATCCCACCCGTCCTGGTAGGTAATCGCACCGTCACCGCCGGATGTTGTCACGACATTTCTTGATTCCCGATTCAGGTGGTTGGCGTTCGTAATACCACAAAGCGTGAATGAGGACATGACCTTTTGGTTATCAAGGGTACGGGTCAGTTTGGCATCCGCGGCGTTGACCACCAGTTCGCTTTCCTTGACGAACCCGGTGGAGAGGATGGCATCAACCGTGGAAGAGGAAATAAAGCCGGGCTGCTCCGCTTGACTCAATGAATCACGTTTTAAAATCTCGGCTTCCACGGAAATGTTTTCATACGCGTCGATGATGCTTTGC
>CATLEQ010000129.1 GCA_949915905.1 uncultured Lachnospiraceae bacterium
CGCGCTTGTAAAAGACATTCCCCTCCGGAAAATGTCACCCCGCCAAAGCCGGGAAAGTTTCGCCTGTCCCGCATGCATGCTTTTTCAATCTCGGAAAGCGAAACATGTTTTCCATACAATCCCAATGCATTGGCCGGGCAAGCCTCCACGCACCGTCCGCAGGCAACGCACCCCTTTCGTAACCATTCATGCCGCACATCCTCCCCTTCAAGGGACGACTTCTTTTTGGCGTAATCTGTTACGTCCATTTCATGTATCCTTGTCTTCATCTTGTGAAGCCGGTTCGGACAAACCTCGCCGCACGTCCCGCAGCCGATACACCGCCGCACGTCAAACCCGACTTGTCCTTTCGGGGAAATCGTCTCCGGATTGTGGCACCACGCACAATGCAGATTGCACCCTTTAAAAAACACCGTCGTCCGCACCCCTGGCCCGTCATGCAGGGAAAAGTGCTGAATATTCGTTATAAATGCGGTCTCAGCCGTTGCGCATGGTTCGCTCGATAACTTCATCCTGCAATTCCTCGCTCAGTGAAACAAATGGCGCGCTATACCCGCACACACGTACAATAAGGTTCCTATGGTTATCCGGATCTTTTTTCGCCTGAAGCAACGTTTCCTTATCCACCACGTTAAAATCCAACGCATTTCCGCCGCAATGTACGAATGCCTCCAAAATCCTCACAAACACATCCGTTCCGGCGGCATTTTTGCTAATCGGCATTTCCAGGTAGGACACGGCACAGCCCGGATAATCTTTAAAGTCAATCGAACGCAGGGACTGCATCAGGGTCGCCGCGTCAATTTCCTTCGTGCTTTCCACCGGATTGCATCCACGGGAAATCCTCTGCCCCGCATGTCTTCCGTCCGCCGTCGCCCAGGTATGTTCCTTCAAAACGTCGTAGAAAAAGAACGCAAACAGCGATGCCTCGAAATAACCGCCACGGGCATTTGGCATACCAGAACTATGTACTGCCAAATCGCGGAACACACGCCCGGCAAAGCTTGCCAGCTCCTCGTCATCCTGCCCGTACTTCGGCACTTTGTTTTGCAAATACAATCGCCACGTCTCCTGTCCGGCAAAATCCGTTCGAAGCAGTTCCTTCATCTGCTCCATCGTCAACTTCCGCTCTTCATATACCACTTTCCGAATCGCGTACAAAGAATCTATAAACGTGCCGATTCCGATGAGCGAAAAGCTGGTCGAGTTATAACGTGCCCCGCCCCTTGTCACGTCCATTTTCTTATCGATACAAGTCTGCATGGTCGCAGAAAACAAAGGCATCGGATTTATTTCGGCCCAAATCTGCTCAAACCTATTATAATGTCCCGCACAAGCAAACAAAAATTGGGACAGATTGTAAATTACGGCTTCATAAAATCCTTCAAACGTGTCCGCCTCGTCCGGCCTTTTAAGCACGATACGCTCCCGACTCCAAAAATCCAACTCCTCCGGGAACAGCATGCCGCTTACCAATTGCGGAAGGTTCAGATACAAAAACGCCCTTGAATTACATTCGTTGGACAAGACGGGTTCCTGACAGCCGCCAGCCAGATAAAGCCTGCAGTCCTGCAATTTTTTCCCCATTCTATGATGTGCCTCGATTAGCACGTCGTCATTTAAAATGGATAACGCGTTCCTGCCCAGCGCGGCAACTTGCGCCACCATCTTTTTGTATTCCTCCGGGTGGGCGGCAGAAATACGCACTTCCAGCTTTGGACTGGAGGTCTCATATTTGAGAAATGCATTCAAAATCAAACGTGTCACTTCATTGAAAACGACATTCCCGGACGCGTCACACCCGCCAATCACGAGGGAGGCATTCGTCCCGCTCGTCTCCGCCGTATGGCTCCACCTCGCGTCCGTGATCAAAATAAGGCAGTCTATCAGGTTTTGTGCCTCCTCCTTCGTGAGCACGCCCTCCCTGATGTCCTTTTCATAAAACGGGTACAAAATCCGATCGTAATGCCCCATCACCGCAAAGCCGCTTCCTTCCATCGACGTACACAATTCCCGTGTAAACCAGACGGAGCACAATGCCTCGTAAAATGTTTCGGCGGGATAGCGGGGAATGCGTTTCGCCGTGTCCCGGATTCTCTCAAGCTGCTCCCTTACCGACAAATCTTTCTCGTTTCCTAACAGTTCTTCCGCTTTTTCAGCAAATCGCTCTCCCAACAAAATTGCCGCGTCACATGCAGCCAATGCCGCCTCCAAAAACTCCCTCTCTTCGGAATTTTTCACCTTGTCCGCCGTCCGCACATGTTCTTCCAGCTTGTCCGCAAGTTCATCGCGGATACTTTGAAACCCCCGGTGCATGACCGCCTCGACATCCGCATAATGATGAGAATAGTCCACCATCATCTCGGCAAAAATCAAGTCCTTTTCCACATAAGGCGCGCGCCAGTCGTCAAATTCCTTCACCGGATAATGGGTTTTCGAAGTCCAGCATCCCAACCCCGGTATCGGAGGAAATGCCCCGGCCACCGAATTGCGCTCCCGTCCCGTAATGATTTCCGAGTAGAACGGACAGTACCGAAACACTTTGACTTCGCACTCTTGCGAAATAACCTCATAGGTCCATCTCTTCTGCACCAGGGCGGATACACCGTCCTCCTTGCGGTAACGTTCATTTAATTTTTCCTCCAGCGCGGACACGTCCGCCGGATAGGTTCGATAAAACGCCTCGCTCTCCGTCCGGAATTTCTGTTCGTCAAATACGAATGCCATCAAAGGCACCTCTCTTTCTTCATTTTCTTCTTTTTCTTTATTTTATTCTTTGTTTCTTCATTTTCCTTCGCTTTTCCTGCTTTTAACGTCCGCCCATTCCCGTCAGGGCAATTCCCTGTACCAGCCCTTTCTGGAATACGACGTAAAAGACGATGCCCGGCAGGATGCTGATCGTCGTCGCCGCCATCAGTGCCGACCAGTCCGTCCCATATTGTCCGCTAAACATATAAAGCCCCAGGGGAAGCGTCTTATATGCGTCCGTCGAAGTCACGATTAACGGCCAGAAAAAGGATTTCCAGGAATTCACAAACGTAAAGATGGCCAGCGAAGCCAGACCCGGCTTGGACATTGGCAGGATAATCCTCGTAAAGATGCCAAACCGGCTGCACCCGTCAATCTTGGCCGCCTCCTCGATTTCCACCGGGATGGAAAGGAAGAACTGCCTTAACATAAAGACACCGAACGCCGTAAACGAAGGCGGGATAATCAGTGCGGCATACGAATTGTGCCATCCGAGCATTCGCAAAATCATGTACAGCGGAATAATCGTCACCTGCAATGGCACCATCAGCGTCGCAAGATAGGCAAAAAACAATTTGTCCCTGCCCCTGAACTTCAATCTGGCAAAGGCGTAGGCGGCCATCGCCGATGTCACCACCGTCACCGCGGTCGTCGCCACTCCCACAAAAATGGAATTGAACAAATACCGCCCAAACGGAAACGCGTTCCATGCCCTCACATAGTTTTCCACGGCAAAGTAGCTGCCAAACAACGCCGTCGTATTTTGAAGCACCTCCGCCTTGGGCTTTAAGGAGGTAGAAATCATATAAGCCAGCGGAATCAGAAAAAGAACCGTGACCAGAGTAATCAGCACGATTGACACTATTTGTTTTTTTCGTCTCATGTTCATCCCCCCCTAACTTTCGTAATTTACAAAATGCTTCTGCTGCTTCATCAAAAATGCTGTCACGATCAAAATGCAGAAAAACAACACCCACGCAATCGCCGAGGCATACCCCAGCCGCTGATATTTGAACGCATTGTTATAAAGATACAAAACCAATGTATTCGTCTCATTATTCGGACCGCCCATCGTGGAGACAAAGGTCTGGTCAAAAACCTGGAACGAACTAATCACAGTCATCACGACGGCAAAAAATATGGAAGGGGACATGCACGGCAGCGTCACTCGAAAGAATGTCTGCACGGCGTTCGCCCCGTCAATTTTAGCCGCCTCCTGCACGGACTGGGAGACTCCCAAAAGCCCTGATATGAATATGACCATGTTATACCCGAATCCTTGCCACACGCTGACAATCACGACCGCAACCATGGCAGTCGAAGTGCTGCCAAACCAGTTTGGCGCCTCCCCTCCGAAAAAACGGATCAGCGAATTCACAAGGCCGGCATCGCTTAAAATCCATTTAAAAATCATGGTCGAAGACACGATGCCAATCATCATCGGCAGGAAAAACGCCGAGCGGAAAAATTCATTTGCTTTTTTCAGACTGGTAATCCACACCGCCATCCCCATGGCAATAAGCACGTTGAACGCGACATAGGCAACGACGTAGACCAGCGTGTTCTTCATAATTTTCCAGAACAACACGTCCTCGGTAAACAATTTTACAAAGTTGCCTAACCCGATAAACGTATGCTCCCCCGTCAACGGCCAGTCATACAAGCTCATTACCAGTGAAAATGCCATCGGAATCATGGTAAATATCAGAAATCCAATCAGATTCGGGGCTAAAAATACAAGCGCCACTCCAAAATCACTTTTACGTTTTCTCTTAAAACCGGCTTTCTTTTCCGGCACGCTCATGCACAAGCACCTCCCTTAACCAAACGGGCAGGGGATGTATCAGTCCCCCACCCTCATCATAAACCTATCACTTCAACAGCGCGTCCACCTGCGCTTGTATGTCCTTCGCCGCTTCTTCCGCGGTAGCCTCCCCGGAGAACACCACGTCCATGCCGGAATTCAAAATCGTACTCACTTCGGAAAAGTTTTCCGTTACATGGTAAGGAATTCCGATGTCAAGAGATGCCTTGATGGCCTCTTCCAAACCTTCCTGCTCCGACATCGCCTCGTAATAATAATTACGTACGGATTCTCTGGATGGCAATGCGCGGCCATTTTCCGCCAGAATCTGCTGCGCCGCCGGTCCCGTCAAGCTCTGCAGTGCCAGATACGCCTCCCTTGGATGCTGGGTCGTATTGCTTACCGCCAGTCCGGAGCCATTAATCGTCGTCACATGCTGCTGTGCTGCCGGAACAATCGTATAACCGACTTTGAAATCACAATAGTTGATTACATTGGGAACACACCACGGCCCGTCAATCAACATTCCGATATTTCCTGCCTCAAACTGCTCCCAGTTCCAAACCGTGTTGGCCGTATCCGCAATCTTCGGCGCATATCCCTGCACGTTGATCAAGTCCGCCAGTGTCTGCAAGGCATCCGTCGTTTCTTTATCGGTAATTTCAAATGTTCCGTTTTCGTCAATAACCTCTCCGCCCAGCGACAAAACCTGCGGAATGTAATAATCACAACTGGAACAGAAAACGGTTCCATAATTTCCATCAACGGACAGCTTTTTGCAGATTTCTAAAAATTCCTCCCAGTCCGTCTCTTCGTCCGGATATTCTACCTTGTACTTGTCAAAGAGATCCTTATTGTAATACATGACATACGGTCCAAAGTCGTAAGGAAACGCATAAACCTCATCGTCAAATGTAAAACAGTCCAGGATTCCAGAATAAAAGTCATCCATGTTCACGTTTTCATCATCCTTGATGTATTCTCCCAATGGAAGCATGGAATTTTTGTAATCCGATGCCCGCGAAAAATGCATGTACATCAAATCCGGCGCACTGCCGCTTGCCAATTCAACCGGAAGCTTCGTCCAATAGCTCGTCCAATCCGTATTCTCAATTGTAACCTTAATATTCGGATATTCTTTTGTCACATTGTCGGCGAGCTGCTGCCAGATTGCCGCTTCCGCCTCGCTCTCACACTTGTTTAACCAACGCAGCTCCACAATTTCTTCTCCACCGTCCGTCTGCGTCCCGTCCATACCATTCCCGTCCGTCTTTGCGTCATCACCCGAACCGCCGCATGCCGCCAATGACAGTGTCATCAGCATCGCCATTAAAAAGGCTGCCACTTTTCTTTTTTTCATCTTTCTTCCTCCATGCTTTCTACCGCTTTCTTCCATTCTTTTTCTTGCTATCGGAGAAGTCGGCCTTTCTTTAGAAGCATAATCCTATGCTCCTGTCTCCTACGTTCCATCCACCTCTATATGTCAACCGGTTGTCATATCGTGGTACATCTATCATATCAATCTTTTTATTTTATGTCAACCGGTTTTCATATTGCATTTTGAACAAATATATTTTTCATTTTTTGTCTCATTTTAACATATTTTCTGTCTTTTTCTAATTTCATCTTGACAAACAACATTTTTTCTGTCATCATTTACTTTGTATGTGAAAACGGTTGACATCCTATTTCATGTCCATTATAATGATAAATAGAAATACGCCCTGCCCGGCAGTGATCCGTTTTCCTCATTGCCCGTGGGACAAAAAACAACGCGAGGTTTTCATCATGCCAAATATTAAAGATGTTGCTGCTCTTGCCAATGTTTCCGTCACGACCGTTTCCCGCGTCTTAAACAAGCGCGGATATATTTCCCAGGAAACATACAAAAAAGTATATGACGCCATGAAGCAGCTTGATTATCAGCCAAACCAGCTTGCACGTAATTTGTACAGCCAGCGAACTTATTTTATCGGCCTTCTCGTCCCGGACATCTCACATCCCTTTTTCGCGGAGATGGCCCATCGGATTGAGACGCTCCTCTTTGACCATGGCTACAAGGTTATTCTTTGTAATACGCAAAAAAATGATACCCGCGAGCAAAATTATCTAAACATGCTCCGTCAAAACAAAGTGGACGGTGCCATTGTCGGCACCCATATGCTCGAGGTTTCCGATTATGAAAAACTCACCCTGCCCGTTGTCGGCATGGACGTGTTTCTCGGCGACTCGATTCCCACGGTTTGCGCCAACCATATCCGCGGCGGCAAGCTGGCCGCAAAGCCGTTTATAGCGGGCGGCGCGCACACCGTTTTGCAAATAAAAGGGAATCATGATATCAAGTGTCCGGCCTGGACAAGGCATTCCGTATTTGTTTCGGAATTACATGAACATAACATTCGTTGCATTGATTACGAACTCAAAGAAGAAGAATTTATTCGCTCCGAATACTATGGCATCATCCAGAAACTGGTTGAACAGCATCCAGAAGTTGACGGATTTTTTTCAACCGACACAGTCGCCGTGAATGCCTTGAAATATTTTTTGGAACAAGGAAAACGAATCCCGCAGGATGTGATGATTGTCGGTTATGACGGCATTGATGCCGCCAAGACCTCCTATCCGTCCCTTTCCTACGTGGAGCAGCCATTTGACAAGCTGGCAGAAGTAATCGTGGATACCCTGCTCAGAAAAATAAACGGAGAAGGCATCACGGAAAACATCACCGTGGAAGACATACGCTTCATTGAGGGAAATTCCACCCGCAATTGATCTTTCGTTCCAATTCACGCCGCCTTACGGCAGGGTGGATTGGAACCGCCCTTGATAAGAAACTTCTTAAAACATTCAAAACCCCAAAAAATCCCGCATTTTAACATCTCGTTAACATTTCTCCAACACTCTATTAATAGAAATCCGGCATTATTCCATTATCACTGCATAAAGGAGAAATGAGAGGTTATGGAACACAGAACATCAGGCGTACAAACTGACAAGGTATTGGACGTACGCACAGAGAGAATCCCGCTCTACATAAACTGCTACGAAACGTTAGGCTACCGGCTCAAGAGCCAGACGGCCATCGAGGGGAATGAAGATTTCGAAAAACTTTGTTTTGAACAAACATCGCCCGAATGTCAAAACAAACAACTGGAAACGGATTGCGAGACCATCCTGAAAGAAATCGACGAAATCGACACGCGCGTACATTTCTTTTATCTCCAGCGTGTCGTACTGGTGGGCATGATTGGCGCGGGGTGCATCGCGCTCAGTATCTTTTTGCTGCTTCATCACTTGCAGGTTCTCTTTACCATATTCCTGCTACTCGGACTGTTTGGCTGTACCATCACGTTGGGACTCAAACCATTTTTCCTGAATCTGGGAAGGGAAAAATTGGGCAGCCGGCTCCCCGAACTTCTTCAAGAACTTAACGCGCTTCTGGAAAGGACAAAAAGGGATAACGCGGCAATGAATAAAGGAAAAAATAACGAGATGGCAACGGATGTGGAAAAAGGAGGCGAGGAGGCATGAGCAGGGGAATGCTTGCGAGCAGGATCTTTGACAGCCGGGTACCGGAAGAAAAAATTACCGGACGCGAAAAAATATTGGGCTTCTTCGTCGGACCTATCGCGGTCATGGTGATGAATTGTATCCTGAGCAATTACCTGAATGTATATTATACCGACATTTTAAAAATCAGCGGCATCTGGGGCGGCATGTTCATCAGCTTGTTCCCCATCGTGGCGAAGTTGTTGGACGTCCTCACCTTTATTTACATGGGACTCATCGTGGACCGCACCCGCTCCAGACAAGGCAAGGCCAGACCCTGGATTCTGTTTTCCGCACCACTGCTGGTGGTTTGCATGATCCTGCTTTTTGTCGTTCCAAAAGGCAACGACAATCTGACCGCCATCTGGATTTTCATAAGCTACACTATTTTCTACGCGGTAGCCTATACCATGTACAGCACGGCCCATACCCTGATGGTACCCCTTGCCACCCGAAACGACGTGGAACGCCAGCAGCTTTCCACAATAGCCAACACGCCTGCCATGGCCGCCGGTTCCTTCGTGGCCATCTTGTTTCCTTGCGTTCTGGTACCTTTCATGGGCGTATCGGAGTCTCGCTGGGTCATGATTGCCCTGATTATCTCGGGTGTTTCCTTCCCCATGATTCTGTTTGAGTTCTTCTTTACAAGGGAAAGGATCCAAGCCCAGGCCGTTTCCGGACAGGCGGAGAAGATTAGTTTGAAAGAACAATTGTCCTGCTGCCTCAAGAGCCAAAACTGGGTGGTTCTGATGATTTACCTGACCATCATCAATCTGATAAACGCCTTGTTCAGCGCGGGCACCTTTTATTATTGCAACTGGGTGTTAGGAAGTTATAACGACGGGCACACACAAGCCTTGTTCTATGCATTGGGGCAGGCTCCGCTGGGCATCGGCATCTTGTTGTGGAACAAAAAAGCGGAAAGCGATGCGATGGTTTCTCCTCCTCCGTCTTCAACTGTATCACGACCATCGCCGGAGGGGTCGCGCTGTGCCTCTTTAACTATGGGATTTCCCATCTGGGATACCAGGCACCTACTGCCGAGGTAATTCCGGTACAGAACGACGCGATTCAAGGATTCCTCATCTTTTGCGTAATCGGAGTCCAGCT
>CATLEQ010000130.1 GCA_949915905.1 uncultured Lachnospiraceae bacterium
GAACGTCATCACCTCGTCCCCGGGATTTAATAATGATTTCAAAATTACATTCAGTCCTCCGGCCGCGCCCACGGTCATCGTGATATTTTTTGCCGCAAAGTCCGTACCGAAACGCTCGTTTAATGACTTTGCCACTGCCTCGCGCACGTCCTCGTATCCGGCGTTGTTGTTCGTGTATCCGTGCAGGGCGACGCTGTCTTCCTCCTCCAGGATATTAAGAATCGCCTTTTTCACCGCCTCCGGTGCCGGAACGTTCGGATTTCCCAGACTGAAGTCGTAGACATTCTCCGCCCCGTAAATGGAAGCCAAACGGTTTCCTTCCTCGAACATCGCCCGAATGGCCGAACTGTTGGCCACCATGTTTTCCATCTTCTTTGAAATCATTGTATTTCCTTCCTTTCCTCTTTGCTTTCGGTTACAACCCCTTTTTCTACCAAAAAGACCGGCCGGTAGGACATCTTTGCCTGGCGAAGCCCGTCAAGACCCATGTCCTCCTCCCGATTGATATATTGATACTCCTTGCACTCATGGATGACGAACTGCTGGTTAATCATCGGATATGCCCCGTCCACGTCGGAAAACGCCTTTTCCACATGGACGACAAAGGTGTCCCGCCCGACCGGTTCCCCGACGCAAAATGCCACGACCCGCCCGTCCACGCGCAGCACGCCGCCGGTCAGTTCCAGTTCCTTATATAGCCGAAGGGAGTTCATCGTCACGCACAGCTCCGCATTTTTTTCCGGGTCGTCCTCGCAGCCGTTCTGGTTGCGCCAGGCCAGCGCCATCTGAAAACAATCCTCCACGTTCTCGTCGCCCAAGGTCTCATAACTCCAATTCTCATACGTCTGCATGAACCGGTTGATATGATTCCGTTTTCCATGCAGCTTTTTCCCCGAGAGCATGGCCAGTTTTTCCGCCTCATAAATGTAGTCGGCCCCGTCCCGGTCATATTCAATCGAAAAACGTCCCGGCCACCATTCTTCCAACAACGCAAACTCCTCCCTGGTCACGCAGTAAAAGCGAATCGGTGCCTTGCGCTCCTTGCTGTAATTCGTCAAAAATTCCACGGCCCGCTTTATATCTTCCTTCTCTCCGACCGGAAAAGAGAACGAGGGACTCCCCTGCGCCTCGTTTAGAAACACGACGGTATTCTCAATCACCGCATAGCGGGACTGGTAATGCTTTGCTCACAAATAAACATTCGCGAACGTATTTTCGCAGCTTCGCCCCATATATTTTCGATAATACGACTGTATCTGTTCTTTGTCTTCCAAATTTGGATAATGAAACTCTATGTCATTCATTTTCTGCCAACCATTCTTTCCCTGATTTCGCTACGTTTTCTCACGGACTTCACAGCGCGGTGCGAAGTCCTGACCTGGATAGTTACCCTGATTCCGCCTTCCAGGCCGTCTCACGCCTCATTCATCCGGGCCAGCCGCTCGGCCTGGTCCGCCGCGATCAGGCTGTCAATGACCTCGTCAAGCGCGCCGTTTAATATCGTGTCCAGCTTGTGCAGCGTCAGCTTGATCCGATGATCCGTCACGCGCCCCTGCGGGAAATTGTACGTGCGGATTTTCTCCGAACGATCCCCGGTTCCCACCTGGCTTTTCCGCGCCTGCGCCTCCGCGTCGTGCTGCTTTGCCAGCTCCATCTCATACAATCTCGCCCGCAATACTTTAAGTGCCTTGTCCTTATTTTTCAGCTGCGACTTCTCATCCTGGCAGGAAATCACGATTCCGGTCGGAATATGCGTCAGACGCACCGCCGAATCCGTCGTATTGACACACTGCCCACCGTTTCCTGACGCCCGGAAGACGTCGAACTTACAATCGTTCATGTCCAGTTCCACGTCCACCTCTTCTGCCTCCGGCATGATGGCCACGGTAATCGTGGAAGTGTGAATCCGCCCGCCGCTCTCGGTCTCCGGCACCCGCTGCACGCGGTGCACGCCGCTCTCATATTTCAGGCGGGAATACGCCCCCTGCCCGGTAATCATGCAAACGCATTCCTTAAATCCGCCGATTCCGTTCTCATTTAAGGAAATCATCTCCATCCGCCAGCGTCTTCCTTCCGCATAATGCGCGTACATCCGGTAAATCTCCGCGGCAAACAGTGCCGCCTCGTCACCGCCGGCACCGGCACGGATTTCCAGGATGACGTTCTTTTCGTCATTCGGGTCTTTGGGCAGGAGAAGAATTTTTAATTCCCGCTCCAACGCTTCAATCTGCCCCCGGGATTCATTGATCTCCTCCTTGGCCAGCTCCCGCATCTCGTCATCCGTCTCTTCCTCCAGCATCAAGAGCCCGTCCTCGATATTTTGTTTACACTGTTTATATTTTTTATAAGTATCCACGATGGGGGCGAGGTCGCTCTGCTCCTTCATCAGGTTTCGAAAACGCTGCGCGTCATTCGCCACGTCCGGCTCTTGCAGCTCGCCCATCACTTCCTCATATCGAATTAACAAATCCTCCAATTTGTCAAACATCGCGCTTTTTCCTTTCTTTCACACTTGCTGTTCATATATCATACACGCCGCTCACCACGCGGTCAAGTCCCGCCAGGTCTTTTTTTACCTTGACCTCTGAAAATCCGGCCTTGCACATGAGCTCCGTCACCGCCTCCGCCTGGTCGTATCCGATTTCCAGCAAAAGGCATCCTCCCGGCTCAAGATATGCCCTGCTCTCTTCCACAATCCGCCGATAAAAATACAAGCCATCCTCTTTCCCGTCCAGGGCGATTCGCGGATCATGAAACCGCACCTCCGCCTGTAACTTGTCAAGCACATCCGTCCTGACATAGGGGGGATTCGAGACAATCATCCGAAAACGGCTCTCCACCCTGGCAAATAGGTTTCCGTGTACCCACTCGGCCGAAAGCTCCAACCGCTCGGCATTTTCCCTCGCAACCTGAAGTGCCTCGTTTGAAACGTCCACTCCGACACCTTCCACCTCAAAGGCATACGCCTTCTCTTTTACGTCCTGCAAAAGACTTAGCAAAATACAGCCGGAACCGGTGCCCATGTCCAGTATGCGCAATGCTTTTTCGCTGGCTTCTGCCTCTTTGGCATATTGATTCAGCCAATCCCTTGCGGTCTCCGCAAGCACCTCCGTATCCTGCCTCGGAATCAGCACAAATTCATTGACCAGGAAAGGAAGCCCCATAAACTCCTGCTCGCCGGTAATGTGCTGCAACGGAATCCGCTGCGCGCGCTTCTCGATATATAAGAAATAACGCAACTCTTGTTCCTTCGTCAATTCTCTTCCCGGGTCTTTAAAGTATTCCGCCCGCGACACCTTGGTGGCGTACTCCAACAAATACCACGCATCCACCTTGGCTTCCTCGACATCGGCCTCACTAAGCTTCTGCCGCCCATACCAATATGCCTCGTCCATTTTCATGGCAGCACCTCCTTCCCGATATCACTTCCTGCCGCCTCCGGCATCCCCTCCGAATGATTTTCCCGGTTGAACGTAAGGCCGAAATTCTCCGACAAATACGTCTTCCAGTCAAACACCGCATCCACGGCGCGGATGGCCACCTCGATCATGCCGTCGTCCGGCTCCTTCGTCGTTAAGTTCTGAACCCACAGCCCCGGCCTGCTCAGCGCATTGACCAATGGATTGTCACTGTTCCCCGCCAGGCGGATAATCTCATAGGACACACCGGCAATCAGCGGCAAAAGCGCGATTCGAAGCAATACCCGCCAAACTGCCGACTCCGCCGTGATAAAGAAACTGAAAATGATGCTGACGATCATGACGAAAAACAGAAAACTGGTTCCACAGCGCTTATGCTGCCTGGAACTTGCCCGCACGTTCGCCACATTTAGCTCCAACCCGTGCTCAATGCAGTTGATGCACTTATGTTCCGCCCCATGGTACATAAACGTCCGCTGAATGTCCTCCATCCTTGACACCAGCAAGATATAGCCAAGGAAAAGAAGCATGCGCAAGATTCCCTCGCAAAGGACCAGGATGGCGCGTGATTGCGTAAACCGTTTCAATAGGCCGCTTAAAAGGTACGGCAGCACCATGAAAATGGCAACCGCCAAAATAACGGCAAACACCATGGTCAGGTTCATGATGAGTTTTTCCTTCTCTTCCTCCCGCAAAAGCTCCTGCTCGGTCATCTTTACCTTCTCTTGTTCTTCCTCCTCGTCCTCGTAAAAGCCTGCCGAATACGTAATGGTCTTCATCCCCAGTACAAGGGAATCGACAAAATTAAAAATCCCGCGAATGAAGGGGATTTTCTTCACTTTGCTCCATGGGACCACGCTTTGATAATCCGAAACGCTGACCTCGATTTCCTTGTCCGGTTTTCTCACCGCCACCGCGTAGCGATCCCCGTTTTTCATCATGATACCTTCTAATACCGCCTGCCCGCCTATATTTGATGATTTCATGCCGCCTCCATTAAAACAATAGGCTGAGGCACTATCACCTCAGCCTGTAACATCTCGCTCTTTATCACTATTCACATACCGTCTTTCGGCCATGAATACTGATCTTATCTTATTTCATACCATACTTCTTGTTGAACTTGTCAACACGTCCACGTGCCTGCGTGGCCTTCTGCGGTCCCGTATAGAACGGATGGCACTTGGAGCAGATTTCTACGTGGATGCTCTTGTTCGTAGAGCCCGTCACGAATGTGTTGCCACAGTTGCAGGTCACGGTCGCCTGCTGGTACTCCGGATGGATTCCTTCTCTCATGATTTTCACCTCTCTATTTTTAAACTGATTTTCAAACTGACTCTCGTTGAAATCTCTACACAACGGAGTTATTGTATCATACCCGTTATCTATTTGCAAGTTCTTTTTTTAATGAAATTATCCGATATATTTCTGCTTGATAATTCTTTGCGTCAATTCACGGTTGTCCTTCGTGCGGGAGAACATGTTCAAAAGGCTGTCCACCGCCTCGTCCGCCTTCACGCCGTTGAGCGCGCGGTGAATGATGCTGACGGCCTCCTGCTCCTCTTTTGTAAGAAGCAAGTCATCCCGTCTCGTTCCCGTTTTCGGAATGTCAATGGCCGGGAACACGCGCTTCTCCTGCAGTTTCCTGTCAAGTACCATCTCCATGTTGCCGGTTCCCTTAAACTCCTCGTAAATCACGTCGTCCATCTTGCTTCCGGTATCCACCAGGGCCGTCGCCAACACCGTCAGGCTGCCGCCCTCGCGCATATTACGCGCGGCACCGAAGAAACGCTTCGGCATGTGCAAAGCCATCGGGTCAAGACCACCGGAAAGCGTCCTTCCTGACGGCGGAACCGTGAGGTTGTAAGCTCGAGCCAGCCTCGTAATGCTGTCCAGCAAAATCATGACGTCCTTTCCGTGCTCCACCAAACGTCTCGCACGCTCGATCACCATCTCCGACACGCGCTTGTGGTGCTCAGGCAACTCGTCAAACGTCGAATAGATGACTTCCACGTTGTCACCCACGATTGCCTCGCGGATGTCGGTCACTTCCTCCGGACGCTCGTCAATCAAAAGAATCAAAAGGTGCATGTTCGGCTCGCTGCGCTGAATCGAAAGTGCGACCTCTTTTAACAGCGTCGTCTTTCCTGCTTTCGGCGGTGACACGATCATACCACGCTGTCCCTTTCCAATCGGGGAAAGCAAGTCCATGATCCGCATTGCCGTGCTGCTTTTCGGTCCTTCCAGTTTCAGTCTCTGGTTCGGGAAAATCGGGGTCAAATCCTCGAAATTGTGCCGCTGCATTGCCTCGGACGGCTCCAGCCCGTTGATGGCCGTCACGTACAAAAGCGCGCTGAACTTCTCCTGCTGCGTCTTAATCCTGGTATTTCCCGTCAAGATGTCCCCGGTCTTCAGGCCAAAGCGGCGAATCTGGGACGGTGCCACGTAAACGTCGCTCTCGCCCGGCAAATAATTTTCACTGCGGATAAAGCCGAACCCGTCCGTCATGACCTCCAAAATCCCGCTCACGGTCTTCCCGCTGTCAAGCTGCTCGATGTCGGTCAAGTCCTTCTTTTCTTTTCCCGTCGCCTCTTCCTTCGTTTCCTCCAAACTGCCGGACTCCTCCTGGGCTTCCTTCTCTTTTTTCGCCGTTCTGGCGGCCTTCATGCTGTTCGCCTCTTCCTGCGTAATCGCTCCGGCCTGCTTGTCCTTCTCATCCTGCACGAGCATCGCGTCAATCAACTCGCTCTTTTTCAGTCCGAAAATACCTTTCATCCTTCTTGCTTTTGCCAATTCGCGCAATGTCGACAACGGCAAGGACTCATACTTCTCTCTTGTCATACTTTTCTTCCTTTCTCTTCTTAAAATTCATTATTATGTTTATTTAACCTGAAACAAATTTGTATGAACATATCATCTACAAAGCTTTAACCATCGTTTGGGGACAATTTGTCTGATTCGACTTCAAGTGAAATAACTTCTGCTCTTAATTATACACAACCTGCAAAAAAATGCAAATCTTTTTTTTAATTTTTTGAAATTTTCTTAAAAAAGTAATCCTTGCTTTGCTTTTTTAAGCGTGTTATGATTATTCCAGTACAAAGCTAAAAGGGAGCTGACATTATGACAAATCAGGAAAAAGCATTGCAGATGCATGCAGAATGGAATGGAAAAATCGAAACCACGGCCAAGTCCCACGTAAATTCCCGCGAGGATTTGGCGATTGCCTACACGCCGGGCGTGGCCGAACCGTGCAAGGTCATCGCGGACGACCCGGAGGCCGCCTACCGCTACACCATCAAGGCCAACACGATTGCCGTCGTCTCTGACGGAAGCGCCGTCCTTGGACTGGGAAATATCGGGGCAAAGGCCGCGATGCCCGTCATGGAAGGAAAGGCGGTCTTATTCAAGGAATTCGGCGGTGTCAACGCGGTTCCGATTTGCCTGGACACGCAGGATACCGAAGAAATCATCAAGACCGTCGTACATATCGCGCCGGCTTTCGGCGGAATCAACCTGGAGGACATTTCCGCCCCGCGCTGCTTCGAGATTGAAGAACGATTAAAACAGCTTCTGGACATTCCGGTCTTCCACGACGACCAGCACGGTACGGCCATCGTCGTGCTTGCGGGCATCATCAACGCCCTCAAGGTGGTCGGAAAGAAAAAGGAGGACTGCCGCGTGGTCGTAAACGGTGCCGGTTCCGCCGGTGTCGCCATCACGAAGCTTTTACTCACCTATGGATTTCCTCACGTCACCATGTGCGACATAAACGGAATCATCGGGAAGTCCTCGCAAAACCTCAACTGGATGCAGGAAAAAATGGCCGAGGTGACGAACCTTGAAAATAAAACCGGGACGCTTTCCGATGCCATGAAGGGCGCGGACATCTTTGTCGGTGTTTCCGCCCCGAACATCGTGACCCCGGAGATGGTCTCCTCCATGAACCGCGATGCCATCCTTTTTGCCATGGCAAACCCGGTTCCGGAAATCATGCCCGACCTCGCGAAAGCCGCCGGGGCAAAGGTCGTGGGAACCGGACGTTCAGACTTCCCCAACCAGGTCAACAACGTGGTCGCGTTTCCCGGCATTTTCCGCGGCGCGCTGGAAGGGCGTGCCACGCAGATTACCGAGGAAATGAAACTGGCCACGGCCAAGGCCATTGCCTCGCTCGTGCCGGACGACGAATTAAATGAGGACAATATTTTACCGGAAGCTTTTGACCCACGGGTTTCCGAGGTGGTCAGCAATGCGGTGAAGGCGTTGGCTTGATGATGCAGGATTTTGTGAACACAAGAAAGACCTGGGATGAAAAGAGATATCATTCCGTCGATTATGATTTAAAACACACGTATGGGGAAAAGGTGTACAAGATTACCTTAAGCGGCGGGATGACCTGCCCCAACCGGGACGGGACGCTCGGGACGGGCGGATGCATTTTCTGCAGTGCGGGCGGCTCCGGTGACTTTGCCGGGGACGCTTCCCTTTCCATAAGCGGCCAGCTCGCGGCCGGGAAACAAGCATTGCGCAAAAAACGCCCCGTCCGCTTGTTTATCGCCTATTTCCAGGCCTTTACCAACACCTACGCCCCCGTGGACGTATTGGAGCAACTTTACATGGAAGCGGCCGCCGACCCGGACGTGGTCGCCCTTTCCATCGCCACGAGGCCGGACTGCTTAGGCGAAGACGTGTTAGACCTTTTAGAGCGGGTAGGCAAAATCAAGCCGGTCTGGATTGAACTTGGCCTGCAGACCATGCACCAAGAGACCGCCGCCTGGATTCGCCGGGGCTATACATTATCCGTATTCGAAGAGGCCGTCTCCCGCCTTCGGGCGCGAAACATCACCGTAATCGTCCATGTGATTTTGGCACTTCCGGGCGAATCCAGGGAAATGATGCTGGCCACGCTGGATTACTTGAACCGTCAAGACATCCAGGGCATCAAGCTCCAGCTTTTACATGTATTATCCGGCACGGACCTTGCCGACATCTATGAGGCACATCCTTTTTGGATTCCCTCGCAGGAAGAATATGTAACGTTGCTCGGAGACTGCATCGCCGGACTCAGGCCCGACATCACGATCCACCGCCTGACCGGGGACGGGCCAAGCGACCTGCTTATCGCGCCGCGCTGGAGCGCGAACAAGCGAAGCGTGTTAAATGCGCTTCACAAGTATCTAAAGGCCGCGGACATTTGGCAGGGGAAGGCATTACAGAACAACGAGGAGGCATACTATGAGCGAGACACTTACCCTATATAAGTTGATGATTTTATATATGCTGGACAGAGTCGACTTTCCGCTGACCACCGCCCAAATTTCCGAATTTTTCCTGGAAAAGGGCTACACCACGTATTTTAAATTGCAGGATGCCCTCTCGGAACTTCTTCAATTGGGATTCATCGAGGCAGAGAGCACGCACAGCAGGACGCTCTATCATTTGACAACGCGCGGAGCCGAAAACATTTCCATCCTCCGCGACAGCCTCTCCGCCCCGATTCGAAAGGATATCAACGATTTCTTTCGGGAGCGTTCCTACGACTTGAAGTCCGAGGCCTCCGTGCGGGCGGACTATTATCTGACTCCCGCACGCGAATACGAGGTACGTTGCCGCATCACGGAGGACGGAACCGACCTCATTGACTTAAAGCTCGTCGTCCCCACCGAGACGGAGGCCAAAACCATCTCGGCCTCCTGGACGCAGCGTAGCCAGAAGGTTTATGCCTCACTGCTCTCTCAGCTTTTGTAACCGTTCTTTGATTTGTTTTTCAT